>JBGTMW010000492.1:0-2462 GCA_041743365.1 Gemmatimonadaceae bacterium | reverse complement strand
AGTTGCCGCGCCTGTCGAGCGTCTGCGTCGCCAGCTCGACGACCAGTCCCTCGGCCGCGCCCAGTGTGGCGGCCGCGTCGATTATGTAGTTGATCCGCCGGGTTGCAGGCCACGTCGGCTCGGGCGCGGCCGACGCGCTGGCGGCGATCTTTCGGGCGGCATCCGCGAGCATGCGCTTCCACGTGGGTGGCTTCGACGCGTCCTTCGGCGTCGGCGACGCCCTGGTGTACGGCTCGGAGGGAATCGTGGGCGCCGGTGCCCGCGGGCCACCAAGCCCCGTCTCGAGAAAGTCGCTCGTGTTCTCGATCTCGAGCAGCATCGCCCAGAGATGCTTGCAGGGGCCTTTCTCGATGTAGGGGCAGGAGCAGGAAAGGGCCATCTCATCGTCGGCCATCCACTGGACTGTCACATCGTATATCCGGGAGCCGATGACCTGTCCCGTGGCGGCCCTGTCGGCCATGCCGGATATGAGGACCCGGCCGGCTGTGTAGTAGGGAAACCCGCGGGCCTGGACGTCGGCGGGGAAAATGGCGATGAGACTGGGATGCACGGCTGCTGGACGGGGAGGATGGGCCGGGCGATGACGAACGCCCGGAATCCTGTAAGGTGACCTGCGCGCGCCGGTGCGTCGAGGTCGGCCGGCATTCCAGTGGGCTGCCGACCCGCAAGCCGGCATTCCGCCGAGCGCCGACGGGGGCTAACATGGGGACATGCCCACCCCAATTTCCCCCTTGATCGCCATGCGGCGAACCCCCCTCGCGGCCGTACTCCTCATCGCGGCGAGCGCATGCCAGCCGCGCGCGGCCGTCCCGCCGAGCGAGCAGGCCTACGACCTCCTCATCACTGGTGGCACGCTGATCGACGGCACCGGCTCGGCGCGCCGTCGCGCCGACATCGCCATCATCGGCGACCGGATCGCGCTGATCTCGGCCACCACGGTCCCCTCATCGCGTGCCGCGCGGGTGATCGACGCGACGGGAAGGATCGTTGCCCCGGGGTTCATCGACCTGCATGCGCACCTCGATCCCCTGCCGGAGCTTCCCGGCGCGGAGAGTCACCTGCGGCAGGGCGTCACGACCGCGGTGGGCGGGCCGGATGGCGGCTCACCATGGCCGCTCGGAGCGTATCTCGCCGAGCGCGAGGCGGCAGGTGTGGGACCCAACGTCGCATTCCAGGTCGGACACAACACAATCCGTCGCTCCGTGATGGGAATGGCCGATCGCGCGCCGACCGCCGCCGAGCTCACACGAATGCAGGGGATGGTGGCGCGTGGGATGGGCGACGGCGCCTGGGGGCTATCGACCGGTCTCAAGTATCTCCCTGGCGCGTATTCCAACGTCGACGAAGTGGTTGCGCTGGCACGGGTGGCGTCCGACTCCGGCGGGATCTACACCTCCCACCTGCGCGAGGAAGGGCTCGGCCTCCTGGAGAGCGTGGCGGAGGCGATCGAGATCGGCCGGCGCGCGCGCATTCCGGTGGTGCTCACGCACCACAAGGCCGTGGGCACGCCGATGTGGGGGAAGAGCGTCACCACGCTCGCGATGGTCGACTCCGCGCGCCGCGCCGGCGTGGACATCATGATCGACCAGTATCCGTACACGGCGACGCATACGGGGCTGTCCATCCTCATTCCCGCGTGGGCGTCGGCGGATGGGGACAGCGCGTTCCGTCGGCGCGTGGCGAACCCCGTGCTCCGCGACAGCATCGAGCGCGGAATCATCTTCAACATTCTCAACGACCGTGGCGGCGGCGATCTCGCGCGGGTGCAGTTCTCCCGGGTTCGCTGGAAGACGGATCTCGAGGGGAAGACCCTGCGCGACTGGGCGGTGGAGCGCGGCCTCCAGCCGACGCCGGAGAACGGCGCGAAGCTCGTGATCGAGGCGGAGCTCGCAGGCGGCGCGAACGCGATCTTTCACGTGCTCCACGAGGAGGACGTGAAGCGCATCATGCGTCACCCGCAGACGATGATCGCGTCAGACGGAAGGCTGAGCCGTCCGGGCGATGGTCATCCGCATCCGCGGGCGTACGGAACGTTTCCGCGCGTGCTCGGCCGCTACGTGCGCGAGGAGCGTGTGCTGGAGCTGGAGGATGCGGTGCGGAAGATGACGTCGATGCCGGCGGCGCGCGTGGGGCTCGAGGGGCGAGGCGTGATCGCCGTCGGATCGTATGCCGATATCTCGATCTTCGACCCGGTCACGGTCGCCGACAGGGCGACGTTCGCCGCGCCGCATCAGTATCCGGTGGGGATCGATTACGTGATCGTCAACGGGAAGCTGGCGGTGGACGGTGGACGGTTCAGCGACGTGCGAGCGGGGCGCGTGCTTCGGCGTCGCTAGATCCGGGCGGTTTGACGCTGCGGGGTGCGGCATCGACAAGCTCGAACAGCTCGAGTGCCGCGCCTCGAACATGACAGGTCTCAAAGCGGGCGATGACGCCGGATCCAGTCTCGAACACGCTGTGGA
>JBGTMW010000491.1:0-6247 GCA_041743365.1 Gemmatimonadaceae bacterium | reverse complement strand
GGCCGTCAGCCGGTCTGCTTCCGCCGCCGGCATCGCCTTCCGCTTGCTGCCCCGCTCGAGCGCGGACGCGACTGCCAGGCGCCGGGAGTCCGTGAGCGGGTTGAGCGTCTCCAGGCCAAGGGCGGCTGCGGCTCCATGGCTGCCCGGGTTCGCGGGATCGAGAATGAGAACCGGCTCGACGATCCTGTCGCGTGCAAGCACCCGTGCGGCGTCGAGGATGCGCTGGTCGGCGCTCTCCGGGAAGGCGATCCGGCGCCTGCGCGCCGCGGCTCGGCCGAGCAGGCCCTCGATGAAGCTCAAGCGCCGCCGGCTCCCGCTGCGAACTTCGCCCTGAGAGCCCGCGCCACCACAGGATGCACGAGTCCCGTCACATCGCCCTGGAAGCGCGCTACCTCTCGCACCATGCTGGCGCTGATGTACGTCGTGTCGAGGGAGGGGACCATGAATACCGTCTCGAGGCGAGGTGAGAGGTGACGGTTCATCAGGGCCATCTGGTACTCGTACTCGAAGTCGCTCACGGCGCGAAGACCGCGAATTATTAGTCGAGCATTGACCTCCTTTGCGAAATCGACGAGCAGCCCGTGGAACTGGCGCACCTCCACGCGCTTGTCGTCACCAACGGCGGCCTGGATGAACTTCACGCGCTCGTCCACGGAGAACAGTGGGTCCTTCGCGATGTTGGTGGCGACCGCGACCACCAGGCGATCGACGAACTCCAGGCTCCGCTGGATGAGGTCGAGGTGACCCTGGGTGATCGGGTCGAAGCTGCCGGCGTATATGGCGATGCGGGACATTTCGTCGGAGGCTGGCTCGCTGGGTGGAGAATCGTTTCGAATCAGTGGCTGCCACCGGGGCGGTTGCCGGCCCCGGCCGATCTACGCGCGATAAAACGTAATGGCTGTAGCGCCGTATCGCCGGGTGGTGCCGCCGTCGGGCACGGTCTCCGTGACGGAATGCTCGATGCCCAGAATGGCGGCAAAGGGCACGTCCAGCCACCGGGAAGCGATTCGCTCAGCGAATCCAACGCGGTAGGGCGGGTCGGCGAAGGCGACGTCGTAGGCTCCGAGCTCCAGGGCGTCGGCGAATTCGACAGCGTCCGCTCGATGCACCACGAAGGAGTCGCCCGCCCCGAGCGCCTCTGCGTTGGCCCTCAGGGCGCGAAGACTCCTCGCATCGTTCTCCACGAAATCCACCGTGCGCGCCCCCCGTGAAAGCGCCTCGAGGCCGAGGGCGCCCGACCCCGCGAACAGGTCCAGGACACGCGCGTCGGGGAGAGCCGGCTGGACGATGCTCATCCACGCCTCGCGTACGCGGTCGGATGTCGGGCGCACCGGTCCGCCCGGCGGGGCCTGTATCTGCCGGCCACGCCACCGGCCGGCGACGATTCTCACCCGGTCAGCTCCGGAAGTCGGCGAGCCGCAGCTGGAGCCTCGACTGGCCGTTCCATTCCTCACGCTCGAGTCGGAAGGCGATGTCGATCGGCGCGTCGCCTATCTCCGCGATGCGCGACGCCATCCCCCAACCCAGCGCGGTGACCTCGCCTGTCGGCGCCTTGAGGCGAAGCTTGAGACCGTTCTCGCCGACGATCCGAGGCGTGCCCACGACGCGAACGCCCCGTGCGAGCAGCACCGGTCCGGGATTTCCGAGCCCGAATGGCTCGAAGTGTCGAAGCAGCGCTTCCAGCTCCGCGGTGATGTCGCCGAGGCCTACTTCCAGGTCGATGCGGATCTCGGGCGCGAGATCCTCAGGGCGCAGCACGGCGCGGGCGGCCGCATCGAAGCGGCGGGCGAGCTCCGGGATCAGGTCTGCCGACACCGTGATGCCCGCCGCGGCACGGTGCCCGCCGAACCGGAGCAGGATGTCGCGACAGCCCGTGAGCGCTCCGTGCAGATCGAACGCGGGAACCGACCGGCCCGATCCCTTGCCTTCGTCGCCGGAAACCGAGATGAGGATCGTCGGCTTCCCCGTCTCCTCCACGATGCGTGAAGCGACAATGCCGATAACGCCGGGGTGCCAGCCCTCGCGGGCGATCACGAGGCCGTAGGCGTCGCGCAGCACGGGGTCGGCGAGCTGTGCGCGCGCCTGGGTCAGTGTCTCCCTGTCGATGTCCTGACGGCGTCGGTTCAGCTCCTCGAGCTCGCGTGCGATGACGAGCGCATCGTGCTCGTTCTCACTCATGAGCAGCTCCACTCCGCGCAGGGCATGGCCGAGCCGGCCCACGGCGTTCAGCCGCGGTGCGAGGATGAAACCGATGCGACCGGCGGTGAGCTGCTTGCCCTCGAGGCCCGACGAGCGTATGAGCGCGCGCAGGCCGACGTTTCGCGTCGCGGCCAGCAGCCGCAGCCCATAACGCACGAGGACGCGGTTCTCGCCGCGCAGCGGCGCTATGTCGGCCACGGTCGCGAGCGCGACCAGGTCGAGCATCCCGAGGATCGGCGCAGTGCTCGCATCGAGACGTTCTGCCAGCGCGAGAGCGAGCTTGAAGGCGACGCCCACCGCTGCCAGGTCGTTGTCGGGATACTCGCACCCTGCACGCTTCGGGTTCAGGACCGCCAGGCACTCGGGCAGCGTGCCACCCGGGACGTGGTGGTCGGTGACGATGACATCGATCCCCGCGGCGCAGAGAGCGGCGATCGCGGCGACCGCGGTGGTACCGCAATCGCAGGTGACGACCACGCTCGCACCCGCTTCCTTCGCGGCGCGAACACCTGCATCGCTGAGGTCATAGCCATCCTCGATCCGGCGCGGAATGAAGGGCACGGCTACGCCGCCGAAGCCGCGGATCGCCCGGACCATCAGCGTCGTCGAGCACATACCATCGACATCGTAGTCGCCGTGCACGAGAATCGTCTCGCGATCCTTCACGGCGCGCTCCAGCCGGTCGACTGCCCGGTCGAGATCGAGCATCGACCCTGGTGCATGCAGGTGCTCGAGCCGCGGGCGAAGGAAGCGCTTCGCCGATTCCGCCGCGGAGTGACCTCGGGCGCACAGCAGCCGGCAGATGTGCTCCGGGAGATGAAGCGCTTCGGCGAGCGTAGCGACGAGCGACGGATCGGGGGGGGTCGGAAAGACCCAGCGCGCCGGAGGACGTGCGGGCGCGGGCGCTGGCGACGGACCGGCGAGGTGTGCGGTGGGAGCGGTCACCCTCGCAAGCTACCGGGGCGGTGAAAGCACGACAAGCATCATTCCCCCGCGTAAAGGAGCACTCCGCACGCCTCGCAAACCTCGATCTGGCCGGTCCCGTTCATCATGTTCCGTCGCTGCATCGGGATTGCGGTGTCGCAGTTGCCGCACGAGGGACCGCGGAGGGGAAACGCCGCCTGCGCGCGCTTGCGGCCGCGAATGCGATCGTACTTCGAGAGTAGCGAGCGTGAAACGCGCTGCGATGCCCCGTCCCGCTTCGCACGTGCCGCAGCCAGTTTCTCGTCCAGCGCAACTCGCTCTCCCGCGATTTCCTTCCGAATTGCCGTCTGGGATTCCTCCAGCTGGGCCAGGGCGTCCTCCTGGAGATGCGCCGCGGCACGTGCATCTACCAGCCTGCGAACGATCCCCGCCAGCTCGCTCTCGGTGTCGCCAAGCTGCTTTCGCGTGGTCTCGAGTTGCATCATGGCGGCGGCCGCCTCCTTCGGTTTCTTCACCGCATCGAGATTCGCGAGGTTGCGCTCGTGCGAGTGCTTCAGCTCACCGAGGCGCGTCTGGAGCTCGTGCTGACGCTTCTCCTCCGACTCGACGAGTCCACGCGCCCTCGCCATCGCGTCAGCGGCAACCTGTCTCTGACGATCGAGATCGGAGAGCCGCGGCTGTAGCCGCTGGATCTCGGCCTCGATCGCATGAATCGCCATGTCGTCTTCCTGGAGCGCAAGCAGGTTCTGAATATCAGGGTGCACCTTTACTCCTCCTTGAGTTTTATCGTCGGCTCTTCCCGAAGCGCATTCCCACACCGCCGAGATCCTCGATCTGCCGGCGGAGACGGCCCTTCTCGGCGATCAGCTCATCCTTTTCCGAATCTGTTGCGAGCGGAAGCTCCCGGTCGATTGCCGCGAGTCGCGAATCGAGCTCGCGAACGCGCAGCATGGCCACGCTTCCCTCGATCGTGCGCTCGATGTCCGACACCGATGCATGCTCCTCGAGAAGCTCCTCGAGGATCGGGACATCCTCCTCGGGAAGCGCGGCGGCGAGCTCCTCGGGGTTGGCATCGCTCCCCTGCGCGAGCAGCGCAGCGAAGATCCGCCGGTGCGGAGGGTGCCAGAAATCCTCCGCGCTCACTCGCTCCGCCACCGCTTCCATCCGGTTCCTGGCATGGATCATCACGGCGAGCAGCGCGCGCTCTCCTGCGGCGCCGCGCTGGATGCTCCGCTTGCGCTTTTCCACGATCCTGGGTCGGCCGGTGGGCGAGGAACCGGCGGGTCCGGTCGTGGAGTGCCCGCCGTCCGCGATGTCCCCCCCTCGACCGGAACCGCGCCGTACCGCGCCGGCAGCAGGCATCCCTCCGGACAGGGGGGCTCCCGCTTCCCGCACGAGCAGTTCCCTGCTCACTCCCGACGCTTCACTCGCACGCGTGATATACAGGTCTCTCGTGAGTGGATCGCTGGTCACACGGATCGTATCCAGCAAACGATCGAGTGCGGCCCGGCGTTGACGCAGGTTCGCGAACCACCCCGCCCGCTCCAGCAGCTGGACCTTTCGCTCCAGCACGTCGAGCGAGCCGTGGATCAGCGCCTCGAGCTTCTCCGCCCCGTGCTCGTTCACGAAGGTGTCGGGGTCCTCGCCCTCGGGAAGGGTAACCACCTGCACGGCCACACCCTGCCGCAACAGCACATCCGAAGCACGGAAGGTCGCCTTGAGGCCGGCGGTGTCGCTGTCGTAGAGCACGTAGACGGTTCGCGTGTATCGTCGGATGAGCGTGGCCTGTGCCTCGGTGAGCGAAGTGCCGAGTGGCGCCACGACGCTCTCGATTCCGGCCGCGACGAGTCGCACGACATCGAAGTAGCCCTCGACGAGCAGTGCACGGTCGTCACGGCGAATGCTCTGCTTGGCCCAGTTCAGCCCGTAGAGGAGCTTCCCCTTCGAGAACACTGCCGAGTCCCCGGAGTTGAGGTACTTCGGCTCCCCCGGTTGAATGAGACGGCCGCCGAAACCGACGGCGTGGCCCGCCGCATCGTAGATCGGAAACATGAGCCGCCCACGGAAGCGGGGCCGCGGCTCCGTCTGCTCGTCGCCCAGCGTCAGCAGGCCAGCCTCGAGGAGGCGATCGTCCTCGAACCCTAGAGTGTTCAGGTGGGTTCGGATCAGGCCTATCTCGCGCGGCGCCCAGCCGAGGTCGAACCTCTCGGCGACGTCCCGGCTGATCCTGCGCTGCTCGAGGTAGGCGCGTGCGGCGCGTCCGGACTCATCCTCCCAGAGCATGCGGCGGCAATACTCCGCGGCGGTCGCGATCACCTCCCATACCTTCTCCCGCGGATCCGGTCCCTCGCGGCGTGGAGCGCTGTCCGGCACGTCGATGCCGACTTTCTCGCCGACCAGCCTCACTGCCGCGGGCCACTGCATTCCGAGATGCTTCTGCAGAAAGTTGAACACGTCCCCGCCGGCGCTGCACACGAAGCAGTAGTACATCCGCTTCTTCGCCGAAACGGAGAAGTTCCTGTGGGTTCCCTGGTGAAAGGGACATGGCCCGCGATAGTCGGACCCCACGCGCTTGAGCGGAACGTGCTCACCGATGATCTGCACGATGTCGGCGGCCTCGCGCACCTGCTCGACGATCTCGTCGGGGATCACCGGGAATCCCGCGCAGCATTCTGGTGCGTCGCCAGCGGGGCGCCCGCGTTCACGTTCATGACAGCTCCGCGATCGTGACGCCGGCGCCGCCCTCGTTCCATGCGCCGAGGCGGTAGCTGGCGACACGCGAGTCCTTCGCGAGCATTTCCCCGACACGCTCGCGCAGCGCACCCGTCCCCTTGCCGTGAATTATCCGGAGGAACTTCAGGTCTGCGCGCGAAGCACCGTCGAGCGCTAGCATCACGACACTCTCCACCTCGTCGGCGCGCATGCCGCGCACATCGATCTCGCTGGGTGCGTGAACCTCCGGCGCGTCGCCGCGGATCGGAACGAAGGTGGCCGGCGTGTCCTGGCGACGCGAAGAGCGTCGAACGGCAGTCACCGGCACGGTCATCTTCACGCCGCCCACCGCCACCACCGCATCCCCATCGCGCATGGCCACCACCCGGCCGGGCCGGTCGCCGAAGGTCGT
>JBGTMW010000490.1:0-7074 GCA_041743365.1 Gemmatimonadaceae bacterium | reverse complement strand
CGCGACCAGCGCCGCTGCCGCGGGGTCGGCGCCTATCACGACGACGGCGGAACACATGT
This sequence comes from Gemmatimonadaceae bacterium, assembly GCA_041743365.1. Classification (GTDB taxonomy): domain Bacteria; phylum Gemmatimonadota; class Gemmatimonadetes; order Gemmatimonadales; family Gemmatimonadaceae; genus JANPKQ01. The sequence goes on along the minus strand of JBGTMW010000490.1, from coordinate 7,015 downwards.
CGATCAGGGGCGAGAGACGGCGGCCCTCGGCTTCCCAGCCGGGTTCACGGGTCGTCATTGCGGGCGCGCTCAGGGTGGGCCCTCGTAAACCCAGTACGGGCGCCCGGACGCCCTGCCCGCGGCCTCCGCTTCCGCTCGTGAGCTGTAGGGTCCCAATACCACGCGGAAGACGGTGACGCCCTGACGGACCGCCGGGACGATGTGGGCCGAGCGACCCTCGACGCGGATCGAGGTCGACATCTCCTGCGCCCTGGCTCGGTCCAGAAGAGCCGCAAAGGAGACCGTGAATCCCGAGAGAGCAGGTGGTCGCCGCTCGGACCCTCCGGTGTCGTCGGTCGGCGGCAACAAGGGTGTCACCGGCGGCATTCGCATGAGCGAATCGGCCCAGGTCGTATCCATGAGGGGGGTCGAGTCCACGACCATTATTCCCTCGAAGGTCACCGGCTCGTCCAGGCCCGCGGCGCGTGGGCGGAAGCCCGTCCACTCGAAGAAGTACCAGTAGTCATCGCCTCCGGTCCTGACGGAGGTCCTGCGCTCGAGCGTCTCGCCATCGACAATGATGACTTCCCGACCGGCCAGCAGCGCTATTCCGCCATCGGGCGTCACCGTCGGCAGGTCTGCGCGCCACTCTGTCCTTGCGGTGCCGATGAGGCGGCCCGTACCCACCGCGACGACCCAGATCGAATCGCCGCTGGCGGGACGGACGATCAGGTAGCGGCCCAGCGGATCCATGCGCAGGGTCGATGGCTGGCCGGGAAGCGTGATTTCGCTGCTCACGCGATCCCGATACCGGTCGACGACAAGAAGCTCGGTGCTGGAGTCGGAGGCGACGAACACACGGTCTCCACTCGGCGTCGGGGCGAGCGCGACTACCGGATCGTCCAGCTCGATCGGCTCGACGAGCTGGAGATCCCGGCCTCGCAAGCCGACCAGGCCCGAATCGACCGGGAGATAGAGCCGGTCTCCCACCTGGATGGGAACCATCTGTCGCGACGCGGGAAGAGTCGCCGAGTCGACGACCTCGCCGTTGGGGGGGAAGAGCCGCCAAACGCCCAGCGATTTCTCTCGATCGCCCACCACCAGGATCGAACCATCCGGCTGCGGGAATACCGCGTTCGCCCTCGCCGGCGGCTTGTACTTCCATGCGCTGCTGCGCTGCGCGCCGAATGTCGCGCGAATGATCGATCCGTCCGTCGCGATCCCGTAGACGTTCATTGCGTCGTGGGAGGCGATGCCCTTGAGCGCGCCGATCCCTGCGGGCGCGGCGCCGGATCGCAGGTCGAGAAATCGGGCGACTCCTTTGGTATCGACAAAGGCGAAGACTCCAGCGTCCTTGTCGAACCCGAGCGCCCGCGCGACGGCCGGCGTGGCGGCCGGCGAGGTCCAGACTATCGTGTCGAGGCGCGGATAGGCGTAGACGCGAGCGGATGCGACGCGCCTGGGCACGCGCAGCAGGAGCTGATCGCGGGATTGAGTGGCGGCGACGGTGGCTCCGCCGGCGGAGGGCGACTCACGGCGGTCTGGAGCGTCGCACGCCGCAAGGACGAGCGCCAATGCGGGGAGGATGCGCACCGAGGAAACCTACCGGGCCGATGGGGCTGCTACAAGGCGCGGATCGCGCCGCGCCGCAATGTGTCGCGGATACCGGGCGCCAGCCGTCGTCGCTGGCGCAAACGATCGAGGGCGCGCCGTCCGGCGCGCCCTCGACTCGTGCGCTTCATCACGAATCGCTAGAAGCTCGGACCGAGCGAGAATGTCCAGAAACCCTTGCGATCGATGTCGAGCGGAACAGAGTAGTCCCATCGTGCAAGCGCGAAGTTGAAGAGGTTCACTCGCACGCCGAAGCCATAGCTGCGAAGCGGATATCGCACATTGGAAAGGTCGCCGCTGTTCGGCCTCTGCCACTCGACGTTCTGTCCGGCCGACCATGCAATTCCCGCATCGTAGAAGGCGAGCCCGTCGATCGGAGGAAGCGGGAAGGGAATTATCGCGAAGTAGAACTGGCGGACCAGCGGAAAGCGGACTTCGGCGTTGGCGATCGCCACGCGGCTGCCGATCAGGCGAGCCGCGCCGCAGGCATTGGGGTTGGTCGATCCGAGCACACACGACTGGCTGTAGCTCTCGCGGTTGTAGCCGCGCAGCAGCTCGGGCCGGCCGATGTACGACCGCATCTCGATCTCATCGCGTCCGATCGCGAGGCGTGAAGTGAACCGTGTCGCGATCGTGATGAAGTTGAAGATCACCGGGTCGTAGCGGCGATAATCGGCGAGGTACTCCATCCACTGGAAGGAACCGAGGGTGGGCGTGACCTGGAACCGATAGCGACGACCCATGATGGGGCCGGTGTAGCCGAAGAGGGTGTTGTCCGAGACGTACGCTGCATTGGGCTGCACGAAGTTCAGCCCCGGCTCGTTGACCGTCGGCCCCATGTAGAAGGGGGTGGCCATGTTCCGATCGAGGTCGATGTCGCGCAGGATGTAGAGCGTGGAGCGATCCACGTTGTTGTAGCTCAAGCCGAACTCGAACCGCGTGAATCGGTTGAGTGGGTACTGCGCGATGCCGAACGCCTGGCGCATCACGTAGCGGGTTATGAGCTGCTGCTGCTGGACTATCGGGCTGCCTTCCTCGCCGACGATCCGGTCGCCCGAATAGAAGTAGTAGGGCTCCTGGAGGGCGCCCGCGATGTACTGGAGACGGCTGGCGAGATTCGTGTACGCGGCGAACACCTGAGCGTCCGCGAGTCGGCCGTTGAGGCCACCGGCGAACGCGAGACGGTGGTTGCTCAGCATGTCACTGAGGATCAGCGTTGTCCCGCCGTAGACTCCCCGCCCGAAGTTGTCCTGCGCGTAGCCGATCTGGGGCTGGCCGATGTACTCCGGGAGGAAGCCGACCTTGTATTCGTAGTCCTTGAACCGCGTGGTGTCGGGCAGCGCGAACGACGCACTGTCCAGCAGCTGGGCCACCGTCAGTGGCGCCGTGCCGCGCTGGCTCGCGGGCAGCGCGTCCGACATCCTGAAACCATCGTCGCCGCGATAGATGGATTGCCGCGCGTGCGAGCTGTCGGATGCCTGCGCGACCCGGCCCAGGGAATCCACGGTCACCGGAACGGGCACGGAGGCGAGAATCCCCTGCGGTGTCGGAACTCCGATGGTGGCGATCGCCGTCTCATCTGCTATCACCTTCGGGGCTGTGACGGGATCGCGATACGCGTCCTTCCTCAACGACCGGGGATTGTCCACCGACCACACCGAGTACCCGCCGTCTTCGAAGTACGTGAATGCGAGGCGGTCCGCCCCGCGCGCCCATGTGATCGCCGGGCTGTACTCGCCGATCGCGCTGATCGCGCCGACGACGTTCGTGAGCTGGTAGTGCTCCTTCTGCTCGACGTCGTAGAGAAAGACGTTTGCTATCCCCGTGCGGTCGGTGATGTAGGCGATGGACTTCCCGTCCGGTGCCCACATCGGATTCAGGTTCAACTCTCCCTGGTTCGCCGGAACGTCGATGCGCATCGTCTCGATGTCGAGCAGCGTCAGGCGCCATTTGTTGAACTGGAGGAGGTCGATGTCGGTCCCTTCGCCGCGGTCGCTGGCGAAGGCGATCGTGCGGCCATCCGGCGACCATTGAGGCTGAAGGTCGCCGTACCGGTCGTTGGTGAGCCGCCGGAGGTTCGACCCGTCGACGTCCACGATGTAGAGATCGGTGATCCCGCCGTTGTTGCCGCTGAACACGATCCGCTTTCCATCGGGCGAGAAGCTCGGGCTCAGGATCGCCTCGAGGGGAAGGTTGAACCGGAAGAACGTCTCGCGCTTCTTCACGTCGAGCAGATACAGCACGTCCTTGCCGCTGCGCTGTGCCGTGAACGCGAGCGTGCTCCCGTCGGGCGAAAATGCGCTCTGCGAATAGATGAGCCTGAGCTCCTCGAAGTCGGGATCCGTCGTGCTCTTCACCAGCCGCTTTATGCGCTTTCCGGTCTCGGCGTTGCCGAGCCAGAGATCGAAGAACACTTCGCCTCGGATGAAGCTGCCCGTGGAGATGAACGCGATCAGCTTGCCGTCGCTCGACAGGGCAGGAGCGAGGAAGATGTCGGAGCCGCTGCGCCGCTCGTCGAGCATCGGTTTGGCGAACCTGCGCGGGCGCTGGTACTCGGGGATGCGCGGGAGGTGCTGGTCCTGCATCGCCTCACGCCACTCATCGCTCAGGTCCTCGAGCGACAGGCCGATCTCCCGCTTTATCGCACGCTCGACGCCTACATTGGGCGTCGCGAGGAGGATCTGTCCGATGGTCTCGTCTCCCCACCGACCGCCGATGTATTCCCAGAGAGCCTCGCCGTAGCGATACGGGAAGTAGAGGTCGGGGCGGGTCGTCATCTGCTCGATCGACGGAAGCTTGCCGTTCAGCAGGGCGTCGCGAATCCAGGCCTCGGTGAGGCGGTGCTTTGGCCCCGTGGACAGGTACTCCGCCATCCCCTCCATGAACCAGAGCGGCGGGTTGACGGCGTTCAGTGTCTGGAGCCCGGCGCCGGCCTTCCCGCGCGCGAAGATGTCGTACTGGAAGGAGTGCACCAGCTCGTGCGTCAGAACCTGCTCGAACGACTGGTAGTCGCCGGTGAAGGGCAGGAGCACCCGGTGACGGAGCCCCTCCGTCACGCCGCCGGTACCTTCACCGAGGTCGCCGGTGACGTTGTTCTGGCCGAAATCGGTCCGCGACGCGTAGAACACCAGAGGCTTCTTCTCGCGGAACTGATAGCCGATGATGCGCGACAGCTTGGCGTAGGCGCGTTCGGCCATCCTCGCGGCATCGGCGGCGGCTACTGCCTCTTCCGGATAGTAGTGAATGAGAAAGTGCTCCGTCTCCTTCACTCGCCAGTCGAACTTGTCGTACTGCACCTGGTTCTGGCCGAAATAACCCTGCGCCGCGGCTCCTGAAGCCGCGGTGCCGAGAGCGACGGCCATCAGCGCCACCAGCAACACGTGTCTCACGGAAGTGCTCCTTGCTCATCCAGCGAGATCACTTCTGCATCTCCCCAGAGTCGCTCGAGTTGGTAGAACTGCCGCAGCGCTGGATGGAACAGGTGCACGACGAAATCCACGTAGTCGAGGAGCACCCAGCGCCCCTGCGTGAGTCCTTCGACATGGTGAACGGGGAAGCCGTCCTTCTTCAACTCGGCGATCACGTGTTCGGCGATGGCGCGCACGTGCGTGTCGGACGTGCCACTCGCGATCACGAAGAAGTCGGTCATGTCGGTGACGCCGCTCAATCCGAGGAGCACGACGTCGTTGGCCTTGCGGTCGAGGCAGATCGCTGCGGCGCGATGCGCTGTCGCGGCGATGACAGCCTGTGGGGAAGCTTCGGGCATTCGCCTGGGTTAGGGGACGTTTACTCTGGAACTCATCCGTTCGGGAAAAGTTCCGTCGCGGCCCCCCCGGACGGGCGGGCCGCCTCCATCGTCCAGTCTCGTGCAACAGCATGACATACGCCAGTGTCCGCGGCGAATCCCGGGAGTCCGGCGGGGTTCGCCCCGATGCGGGCCCACATGTGCGTCACGTTACAGCCGCGGACGGCGATGCGCCTGCACCAGACCATGGACTCGTTCAGGGGCGCGCGCGCCACAACCCCGCCGAAACGGACGCAGACCCGTCCTCGTGAGGGGACGGGCCTGCTTCATGTGGCGTTGGGCTGCCTGACGATGACGGCCACTCACCATCGCGCCGGCCCCGTCGGGTGGGGGCCGATCACGACGCTACTGCTTGATCACCCAGACCTTGATCTCGGGTCGAACATCGGCGTGGAGCCGGATGGGCACCCGATACACCCCGAGCGCCCTGATCGGCTCGTTGAGGTCGATCTGGCGCTTCTCCACGTGGTGGCCCTGCGCCTCGAGCTGGTGCGCGATGTCCGCCGCCGTGACCGATCCGAACAGCTTCCCCTCGTCCCCGACGCGTGCCGAAAAGGTCAGTGAGACCTCGGCCAGCCTGTCGGCAACCGCCTGTGCGTCATCGCGGCGTCCCGACTCGGCCGCCTCGAGCCGCTGGCGCTCCTGTTCGATACGCTTCCGGTTGCCCGGCGTCGCCTCGAACGCGTAGCCGCGCGGGAGAAGAAAATTGCGTGCGTAGCCGGCCGAGACCTTCACGAGGTCGCCCGGGTGGCCGAGGTTCTCCACGGCCCGGCGAAGAATGACTTCCATGACGTGTACTCCGAGTTATGTGGTCGGCCGCGCGCGGCTACGCCAGTCGAGCCAGGTGTCACCAAGCCCGAGCCCGAAGGCAAGCGCGCCGAGCAGCGGAAACATGAACAGAACGAGAACCACCACCGTGAGCGCGAGTCGCCCCGGCGAGAGAAAGAACGCCAGCACTCCGAACCCGCGTACAGCGTACAGTCCGCCGAAGAACAGCAGCAGATTCCATCCGGCCGCGCGGAACACCTCGAGCGTCGGAAGCAGAAGAAGGGTGACGCCGAGAAGCACGCCCCAGACGAACTGGTCGTTGAACCTGAAGTCACGCAGCCGAGCGAGGGGCTCCCCGATCCGCGCGCGACTCAGCCGGTGAAAGAGCGCCCATGCGAGCGCGAGGATCATCAGTGACTCGAGCCCAAGCAAAGCGGGAAACACCGTGGCGGCGCCAATGGCGCCCTTCTCCATGAGATTCACGATCGTCGTCGCCGTCTGCGCAGCGGAGCTGTCACGCGCGGTGAGGTCGCTCCACCGTCGCGACTGACTCAGCGCTGCCTGGAATCCGGTCGCCGCCTGGGTGGATCGACCGGTCAGCTCGGTGAGCACGGTCTCGCGAACCGCGCCACCGCGCGTCATGGCGACCACCGCGAAAGCGACCGCCAGCGCGATTGCCACCGAGGAGAGAGCGCGAACGAAGAAGGCGCGGTTGCCACCGAGGCAGCAGACGAGCCCGAAGCAGGCGGCGACGATGAGGCTCCAGCCGCGAGCCAGCGCATCGAAACCCGACGTGCCGACGGCCGGCCTCGTGAGTGTCCATGCCGCGAGTGCGACCCACACCAGCGCGAG
>JBGTMW010000489.1:0-2145 GCA_041743365.1 Gemmatimonadaceae bacterium | reverse complement strand
GGGTGGGACGGCGGAATGGGTTCAGATCCCCGATCTCGATCGGTCCAAGCCGAACCGGATCGAACGGAACGATCGTTGGTCGCGGCCTGAACTGAACCAGGAGCAGAAAAGCGATCCCGAGCGCCGAGGCGACCGCGTAGGAGCCGACGAGCGCGCGCTGCTCCTCGTCCGCGAGCTCGAAGCGAAGGATGGTGCTGACGGTCGGCGATCCGTGTGGAGGGGTCGCGCGTGCCTGCCGTGGATCGAGCGCCATATGGTTCTCCGGGTGACGGGTCGAGCGCGGCGGGGACCGCGGAATCCGTGTGCCGGATCTCGCTCGCCGTTTCCCCTGATGGCGCCCGTGTCGCCGCGTCCCCTCGTAGCCCCGGGATCCCGATTTGGTTCCCCGTACGAAAACGGCTGCCTACAGAGGCAGCCGTTCGAGGTACGGATCAGGAAAGTTCAATCGCAGCAGCAACTGCCACAGCAGGGGCCGGTCTCGCAGCCACAGTTGCAGCAGCAGCTCGGCGATTCACAGCAACACGATTCAGACATGCGTACAACTCCGCGAGAGGACGGTGTGCGAGACTGACGGATGGGCACCGGATCATACATCGGACCGGGGGCAATGGCAACGACCCGCGGCTCACGCGGCCCGCCCCGACCCGCGTCGACCGCGTCAGTCCGATCGCAGCGCGACGAGAGGATCGACCCGACTCGCGCGTCGCGCAGGCACATAGCACGCGACGAGCGCCACAGCCCCCAGCATTAGTGGCACCAGTGTGAACGTGAACGGATCCGCGCGACTCACGCCGAACAACTGCGTTTCGAGCACCGCGGTCGCGGCGTAGGAGGCCGCGAGTCCGAGCACGATCGCGATGGCGATCGTCCGCATTCCCTGGCGCAGCACCATCCCGATGACCTGAACGGGACGAGCGCCCAGCGCCATGCGCACGCCCATCTCCTGGGAGCGGCGCGCAACCATGTAGCTCATGACCCCGTAGACTCCGATCATCGCGAGCACCACCGCCAGCACCGCGAAGGAGCCGAGCAGGCGCATCGTGAACTCCCGCGACGCAAGCACACCCCGAACCGCTTCGGTTACCGGGCGGATGCGCCAGACGGGCTGCTCCGGGTCCACGCGCCAGATCGCGGCGCGCACAGCATTCGCGAGGCTCATCGGCTCGCCCACCGTCCTCACCACGACCTCGGTAAAGATCAGCGGTTTCTGCGCGACAGGGACATAGACCTGGTCCAGCGTCGGCTCGGCGAGCGCGAAGTGCCTCGCGTTCCCGACGACTCCGACGACGGTGAGCCAGGTCGGGTCGTCGCCATCCATCAGCTGCACCTGCTTCCCGAGCGCCGATCCCTGCGGCGCCAGCTTGCGCGCAAGCTCCTCGTTCACGACCGCCACCGGGGCCGACCCCTGACGATCCCCGGTCGTGAAATCCCGCCCGGCGAGGCGTGGAATGCTCATCGTGGCGAAGTAGCCGGGCGTGACGATGTTGCGATGCGCATTCGGCAACCGATCCCTGTCCGTGGCATCGACCCCATGCATCGCGTACGGAAATCGCTCTCCATTTCCGTTGAGTGGCGTCGCTCGTACCAGGGCGGCAGCTTCGACTCCGGGAACGCTCCTGATCTCGGTGATCGTCCGATCGAACATCGCCGCGATCTTCGCTTCGCTGTCGTACTTTCCCGGGGGCACGCGGAACTGAAGCGTCAGCAACCGATCCGGGTCGAAGCCCGGCTCGAGCGCAGCGATGGCCAGCAGGCTCCGCGTGAGCAGCCCCGCGCATACGAGCAGCACCATGCAGAGCGCAATCTCCCCGATGACGATCGCGCCGCGGCCGCCGAGGCGCGCGCCGATGGAACTGTCGCCGCGCACGGTCAGCATTTGCTGGAGCTGCGTACGGCTGGCCTGCCACGCTGGCGCCAGGCCAAACAGGATCGCGGCCAGCAGCGTCACTCCCGCGGCGAAGCCGAGAACTCTACCACTCAACGCCAGCTCTCCGTATATCGGCAGCAAATCCGGCAACACGACGGCGAACCACCGAACGCCCGCGTACGCGATCGCCACTCCGGCGACGCCGCCGAGCAGCGAGAGCACCAGACTCTCGGTGAGGAGCTGGCGCATGATGCGTCCGCGTCCGGCGCCGAGCGCCG
>JBGTMW010000488.1:0-5706 GCA_041743365.1 Gemmatimonadaceae bacterium | reverse complement strand
AGCTGCAGTTGCCGTCGGGTGCGGGGACGCCGGGGAACGGCGCATCCGGCACGAATGCCGCCGCCGAGGCAGCGGGCACGCGCCGTCAGCGGCACGTGCGCATCGAGCTCAGGCGACTCGACGCGCTGATGAACCTGATCGGCGAGCTCGTGATCACCCGCGGCCGACTCACGCAGATAGCCGGGGCGATGCAGGATGTCGCTCTCGACGAGACAGTCGCCCAGACGACGCGGCTCGTGACGGATCTCCAGGACGAGATCATGACCTGCCGGATGGTTCCCGTCTGGCAGGTATTCGATCGTTTTCCGCGGCTCGTGCGCGATGCGGCGCGTTCGCTCGGGAAGCAGGTGGCGTTCACCGTGGAGGGGAAGGACATCGAGCTCGATCGCTCAATGCTCGATGAGATCGGGGACCCGGTGGTGCACCTGCTCCGCAACGCGATCGATCACGGCATCGAAACGCCGGAGGAACGCATCGCCGGCGGCAAGGATCCGGTTGGTCGCCTCACGCTCAGCGCACTTCGCGATCGTTCGGCGGTGATCATTCGCGTTTCCGATGACGGGAAGGGGATCGACCGGGAACGCGTGCTGCGGCGAGCGAAGGAGATGCACGTGATCGACGCCGCGCGCGTGGACATCTCCGATGAGGAGCTGATTCGCCTCATATCGCGGCCCGGGTTCTCGACCGCCGAGCAGGTCACGAGCATCTCCGGCCGCGGCGTTGGTGTCGATGCGGTGCAGACGCGCGTGCGCTCGCTCGGCGGGACGGTGGACATAAGGACGGCGCCGGGGGAGGGAACGACCGTGACGGTGCGGCTCCCGCTCACTCTCGCGATCGTGCGGGCCCTGCTGGCCAAGATCGGTGACGAGGTGTATGCGCTGCCGATGACCCACGTCAACGAAACGGTGGAGCTGGAGTCTGCGCTGGTGCGCACAGTCAAGGGACGCGAGGTCCTCGTGCTGCGTGACGACGTCCTGCCGCTCATCCGCCTGCGAAGCCTTCTCCGCATGCCGGCCGTCAGCGACGAGCGGCGGCAGGTGGTGGTGCTCGAGATCGCCGACCGGCGCGCGGGACTGATCGTCGATGAGCTCACGGGTCAGCAGGAAATCGTCGTCAAGCAGTTCGACGGCGTGCGCGACGGGTTGCCGCTCTTCAGCGGCGCGACGATTCTGGGCGACGGGGCACCGGCGCTGATCGTCGATGTAGGCAGTCTCATCTAACGGAGCGGCAATGGAAGACATTCGATCGCTGACGGCACTGGAGCTCGACGCGCTGCGCGAGATAGCGAACATCGGAGCGGGACACGCAGCCACTGCGCTGTCGACGATGACCGGCGACAGGATCATGATCAGCGTCCCGATGCTCAACGTCGCTCCGCTGGAGGAGGCCGTCGCCAGGATCGCGGGTCCGGAGGATCCGATCGCCGCGGTGCTGATGCACATGCTCGGCGACCTCACCGGACGGACGCTGCTCGTCTTCCCGCAGCGGGTCGCGGTCCGACTCGCGGAGCTGATGCTGCACCGGCCGGCCGGATCCTCGAAGGACCTGGGCCCGCTCGAGCAGTCGGCGATCAAGGAAGCGGGCAACATCCTGAGCGGCGCCTACATGAACGCGCTCAGCGACTTCATGGGCATGATGCTGCTGCCCTCGCCGCCGAGCCTCGCCATCGACATGACCGGCGCCGTGCTCACCACGGCCTACCTCCAGTTCGGCACGGACCACGACTTCGTGTTCTGCGTCGAGAGCGAGTTCCAGATCAAGGATTCGGGAGAGCAGCTTCGCGGATTCTTCCTGCTCCTCCCCGATGTCGCGTCGCTGCACGCCATCCTGCGCGCCGTGAAGCTCGCGTGACGGTCACCGCGCATCGTCCCTCGCCACCGCGGTCCGCCGTCGTGCATCGACGTGGGATCGCGGTCGCAGCCTGAGGAGAGGCAAGCAGCATGGCCGCCGCCGGAGCCCTGAGCTCGGAGCGCGATCGCGAAGTCCTGCGCTCGTTCGCCCGGCGCATCGACCCGTCCGACGCCGGTGCGCACAACAATCTCGGCGTCCTGTACTACAACAAGGGCCTGTTCGAGGAGGCGGTCGCGGAGTTCACGCGCGCGCTCGAGCTCGACCCCAGGATGCAGGTGGCTCAGCGGAACCTCGAGATAGCGTACTTCAACACCGGCTTCTACGACCGACGCGTGACCGAGCTCCGGGACCGCCTGCGCTCCAGACCCGGGGACCGCGACGCGCGATGGGAGCTCGGCCGCGCGTATGCGCTGCTCGGCAGCCTCGAAGAGGCGGTCACCGAGTTCACGGAGCTGCTGAAGCACCATCCCGGCGATGTCGCGGCGATCGTGCAGCTCGGGCTGGCCGAAAAGGCGAGTGGCGATCTCGAGGAGGCGGAGCGCTGGTTTCGGCGCGCGCTGGAGCTCGATACGAGCAGCACCGTCGTGCACTTCTACATCGGCGAGGTTCTGTACAACCGCGGCCTCAACGACGATGCGCTCGCCGCCCTCAAGCGCGCGATCCAGCTCAACCCCGATAACCCCGACGCCCACTACCTGATGGGCTTCGTGCTCGGGGACATGGGCAGGCACGAGGAGGCGCGCGCGGCAACGAAGCGTGCAATCCAGCTGAACCCCACGCTGTCGCGGGCACAGGCCAATCTCTCGATTGACCGCTACAACCCCGGCAAGTACGAGGAGCTGCTTCCCGGGCACCAGGCGAGGAAGAACTCGCAGAAGATGATGGCCGTCGCAGAAGACGGTCAGCTCGCGCACTACAACCTGGGGCTCGCATTCCGCCAGAAGGGATACATGGCCGAGGCGCTCCGGGAGTACCGCATCGCGCTCGACAGGAACGAGGACCAGGCGCTCGTCCTCCAGGCGATGGCCGAAGTTCACCTTCTCCGAAAGGACGCCGCGGCGGCGAGTGAGCTGTACGACCGCCTGCTGGCGATGAACCCCGACAGCCCGAAGCTGTGGAACGAGCGCGGCGTCGCGCTGCACCAGGACGGCCGTTTCGCCGAAGCGGCCGAGAGCTACGGACGCGCCATAGCCGCCGATCCGTCGTACGCCCTGGCGTCGAACAACCTCGGCGTCGCGCTCTACCACGCGGGCGAGACCGATCGCGCAATCGGCGCGTTCCGCCGCGCCCTTGATGCGCAGCCGAACTTCATCAAGGCGCGCCTGAACCTGGCGCTCCTCCTTTTCAAGGGAAGGCGCCTTCAGCTCGCGCTCGAGGCGTTCCGACAGGTGCTCGCCGTCGAGCCGGAGCAACCCGTGGCGTGGAACGGCATTGGACTCGTCCTCGCCGAACTCCGAAAGTTCGACGATGCACGCCACGCGTTCGGGCGGGCGATCGACGCAAGGCCCGATTACGCGGAAGCGCACTACAACCTCAGCTTCACCCTGTCCAACCTCGGCGACTTCGACGGCGCGCTCCGCGAGACCAAGCGCGCCCTCGAGCTCGATCCGTACTACGTCGCGCAGAAGTTCGAGCTCGCGATCGATCTCGAATACGAGGATCCGGATCTCTCGATAGTCCCGGACCTCGGCGGCGAGCGCCGCACCAGTGAGGCGGTGGAGGAATTCACCTTCGATCCAGGACTGCTGGACTCGCTCTTCACCGAGCTTGCGCCGGCCCCCGTTGCACCCGCGCCCGCGGCAGAGGGGAGCCTGTACGCGGTCGCCGTGGACTACCTGACGAAGGGACTCTACGACCGTGCGGCTGGCGCGGTGAGCCGGGCCATGGCGCGCGGCGGCGAACCGGCGGAAGGGTTGACCATCCTCGGCGACGTGTTCGCCAGGCAGGGTTTGCATGGCGAGGCGCTCGAACGTTATCGAGAGGCCCGGGCAGCCAATCCCACGTGGGCTCCGGCCCTCACCGGCGAGGTCCGCGTGCTCCTCAAGCTCGGGCGCGCGGGAGACGCGCTTCCCGTGGCGGAGTGGCTCTTCGCCGCATCGCCGTCCAACGTGGAGGTGCTCCTGCTCACCGCGCGAGCGAGAGCCGAGTGCGGTGACCCGACGGCTGCGCTGGATGCTCTCGACCGCGCGAGAAGGCTTTCGCCGGCGCGGCCCGACGTGCACCAGCAGATCGGCGATGTGGCGCGGTCGGTAGGTGATCAAGGCGGCGCGATCACGGCGTACCGCCATGCCCTCGATCTCGATCCCGATTTCGCGGCGGTCCGTTTCCAGCTCGCCCTCCTCCTGGCGGAGCGAGGCAATCTCGACGAGGCGCAGGAGCAGCTCCTTGCCGCTCTGGATTCCGTGCCCACGTATACAGAAGCCACGCTCGAGCTCTGCGCGATCCGCCGGAAGATGGGCCAGCCGCTCGAGGCACTGGCGACGGTCATCGAGCTCCTCCAGCGCGATCCGTTCAACCTTCCCGGGCTGGTCGCGCTTGGCGAGACGCTGTTCCAGGCTGGAAGGAGGGCCGACGCCGCCACGGCGTTCCACCGGGTGCTTCGGTTCGACCGCGACAACGCGTGCGCGCTGTACTACAGCGGCGCGCTCCTGGTCGACCAGCATCGCTACCGCGATGCGATCACGTGCTGGCAGCGGGTGGCGGAGCTGGATCCGGAAGGCGAATGGGCCCAGCGTGCACGGCGGGACGCGCGCACTGCGAGCGACCTGCAGCACATTTTCGACGCCCGCGCGGTGGAGGCCTGATGGCGATCGAGGGACCGCTTCGCGAGCTCGGCATCCACGATGTCTTCCAGCTGCTCGACCTGAGCCGCAAGACGGGGTCGCTGCGTGTCACGTCGCAGCTGCGCGACAACGAAGGCATGGTGTACTTCAGCGCCGGCAAGGTCGCGTTCGCGAGCATCAGGAGCAATCCGCATCCCCTCGGGGAAGTCCTGATTCGTGCGGGGAAGATAACCGATGCCGATCTCGATCGGGCGCGCGCTCTCCAGGCATCGCGCGGAGACGGGGTGCGGCTCGGCCACATCCTCGTGGAAACCGGTGCGGTCACGGCACGCGAGCTCGAGCGCCACGTGCGCGCCCAGATCGAGGCCGTCGTATTCGAGCTGATGTCGTGGCAGGAGGGCTTCTTCTCCTTCGAGGAAGGCGCGGTGGACGACGTTCCCGGCGAAGCAACCGCGGCCGTGTCCACCGAGTCGCTGCTCATGGAGGGCGCTCGCCGGATCGACGAGTGGTCGCGAATCGAGGGCAAGGTGCCTCACGTGTTCGTGGTGCCCGTGCTCGCCCCAACCGGTGACCAGGCCGCGCTCATCGACCTGCTGCCCAACGAGTGGGAAGTCCTCACGATGATCGACGGCCAGCGCGACCTGCGACGCATCGCGAGCGAGCTGTCGAGCACCGACTTCGACGTCGCGCGCGTGGTCTACGGTCTCGTCACCACGGGAGTGGTGGAGCTCCGCAACGTCGATCGCGGGGCCACGGCCGCCGCTGCCGCCGCCGATGGCACGGCGGAGCGCCTCTCGCGCGCGGAAGCTGCGTTGAGCTCCGGAACACCGGAGGAGGCGCTGAGCTGCGCGCGAAGCGTCATCCAGAACGATCCGCGAAACGTGGCGGCGCGCCTGATCGCATCGCATGCGCTCACCATCATCGGTCGTCACGCCGATGCGGTGGAAGAGCTGAAGCGCGCGGCGCAGGCCGATCCGCTCGATTCCACCGTTCATCTCGCGCTCGGATTTGCGGCGGCGCGGAGCGGCGACTTCACGACCGCGGTGGGAAGCTGGTCCCGCTTCCTCGCCGC
>JBGTMW010000487.1:0-2100 GCA_041743365.1 Gemmatimonadaceae bacterium | reverse complement strand
CGGCGCGATCGCATGGATCGCCGCTGCAGTACCGATCGCGGCGTTCATCGCGCTCGTCGTGGTTCATTCGCGGCTCGCGGCGCGCGCCGCGCAGCTTCGCGATCGCGTGCTGCTCGCACGAGCGGGGGTGCATCGCGTGCGTCGGGAGTGGACCGAGCTCTCCGAACGCTCGTGGATCGCTCCATCCGACCACGCCTACGCGGAGGATCTCGACCTCTTCGGTGCGGCTTCCCTCGCGCAGTTGCTTCCGCCCGTCACCCCGGTGCCCGGCACGCCGACCATTCAGCACTGGCTCCTCGAGCCCGCGCCCGCGTCCGAAGCGCGCCGGCGGCAGACGGCCGTAGCCGAGCTCGCGCCTATGGTGGAGTTCCGCGACGCCCTCGCCATCGAGGCGAGCCGGATATGGGGAGGCCACCGGCGCATCGAGCACTTCATCAACTGGGCGGACGACGATGCGACCCTTCTCGCGCAGCGGCCGCAGCTGGTATGGGCATCGCGAGTGCTTCCGCTATTCACGCTCGGGCTGGGCGCGGCGCACGCGGGCGGAGCGATCGCGAGGCCGCTCTGGATGGTTCCGCTCCTGATCGGCATGGCGCTGAGCGCGTTGTACGCGAGGCGTCTCGTGTCAAGGCTTCGCAGTGCGCTCCCGGAATCGGAAACCCTGGCGCGCTACGGAGTGCTGTTCCGCACGATCTCCGATGCGCGGTTCGATGCACCCATCCTGCGCGAGGTCCAGGCGCAGCTCCTGACGGAACATGAACCAGCGCATCGACAGGTCGCCCGGCTCGTGGCGATCATGCAGGCGGCGGAGGTCTGGCGATCACCGATGCTCTACTTCGCGCTCCAGATCACGACGCTCTGGGACTTCCATCTCGTGCACGAGCTCGAGCGCTGGCAGCGGTCGAACGGAAGAGATGTTCGACGCTGGCTCGACGCCCTGGGATCGGTGGAGGCGCTTTCGGCCCTCGCGACGCTCGCGCACGACAATCCGGACTGGACCTTTCCCGAGCTGTCCGACGAAGCTCTCGCATCCTTCGACGCGCGCGCTCTCGGTCATCCGCTGCTTCCGCCGCGTGCACGGGTTGCGAACGATGTCACCGTCGGACCACCGGGAACCTTCCTGCTAGTGACCGGCTCGAACATGGCCGGAAAGAGCACGCTGATCCGGGCGATCGGCCTCAACGTCATCCTGGCGCAGTGCGGCGGGCCGGTATGCGCCGAACGGCTGCGATGCTCGCCGCTCGAGGTGCACAGCGTGATCCGCGTCCAGGACTCCCTCGAGCGTGGCGTGTCGTACTTCATGGCGGAGCTCCAGCGGCTGAAGAAGGTGGTGGATGCCGCGCGTGCGGCTCCCGCGTCGGGGCGCACGCTCCTCTACCTTCTCGATGAGATTCTCCAGGGAACCAACTCCGCCGAGCGCACCATCGCGGCGCGCCGGATCCTCGGCTACCTCATCTCGGCCGGCGCGATCGGGGCGATCACGACCCACGACCTTGCGCTCGCCGACACCCCGACGCTCGCACCCTCGCGCGTGGACGTGCACTTTACAGAGCAGCTTCGCGGCGGCGCCGAAGGCTCGACGATGTGGTTCGACTACCGGCTGCGCCCCGGAGTCGCGACATCGACGAACGCCCTCAAGCTGCTGGAGATGGTCGGACTGCCGGGCGAGGGGATGTCGTGAGCTGAGACCAGCAAGCGGAAAGGAGATTGGTGGAGACCGGACTCGAACCAGGAACCACGCGCAAGCTCGTCGCCGCGGCGACGGTGTTCGTCTCGCTTCTCGCGCTGATCGTCGCCATCGTGGGAGTGATCCTCGCGCCGGCGCTGATCGTCGTCGCGTATGTCATCGCGCGGCTGCGGCTTTCCGTCGACCGGCCCGGCGAGGACGAGCGGTGGCTTCTGTATCCGCCCCTGTTCCTCGGCAGCGCGGGTATCGTTCTGGCGATCCTCCTCTGGCCGGTCATGCTCGCCATCGTGCTTGGCGATTTGCCGGGCTTCGTGGACTTTTTCCCCGACGTCCTCGGCGAAGCTCCCGCGGCGGGATCGTTCAGCTACTGGTTTCTCGTGATAGCCGGTGCCGGGCTCGTCACGGGGGGCTGG
>JBGTMW010000486.1:0-17145 GCA_041743365.1 Gemmatimonadaceae bacterium | reverse complement strand
ATCAGCGACACGGTCGGCGCTGGCGCTGCCGCCCGCGCTCTCCCGACCCCCACGGCAAGGCCTTCGCGCTACGACATCGCGTATCGCATTGCCATGCCCGATCCCGCCTCGCACCTGTACGAGCTCGAGATCGACGTGGCAAACGTGCGCGAGGAAGTGGTAAAGCTCCAGATCCCCGTCTGGTCACCCGGCCGCTACGGGCGCATGGACTTCTCCCGCAACGTGCAGGACTTCTCCGTCGTCGGTCCGGATGGTCGAGCGTTGACATGGGACAAGGAGAACGGCTCGCTCTGGCGCGTGTACCCACGCGGTGCGGGGCGGTTCACGGCGAGGTATCGCGTCTTCGCGAACACGCTATCGGGCACCTTCAGCGTGCTCGACACGCTGCACGCGAACTGGAACGGGCCCTCGCTCTTCATGTACGTCGTCGATCACAAGCCGGATCCGGTGACGCTCCGGATCACGCCGCCCACGGGCTGGCATGTGATCAACGGCTGGAGCCAATCGCTCGATCAGCTCGAGTTCAGCTTCCCGAACTACGATGTTCTCGCCGACACACCCACCGAGGTCGCGCCCGCGTTCAGCGTCGACTCCTTCCGGGTCGACGGCATCCTCTACCGCGTCGTCGTTCATCACAACGGGCCGGAGGGCGGACAGCGACAACGCTTCGTGAGCGACGTCGAGAAGATCGTGCGCGTCCAGAACCGGGTGATCTCGCCGCCCCCGATCGAGCGTTACACCTTCCTCTTCAACATCGGATTCCCCGGCGGCGACGGCATGGAGCACCTCAACTCCACGCAGATCATCAACGCGCAGCCGTGGACACAGGGCGCCGTCGTGCTTCCGGGGATCAGCACCGCGTCGCACGAGTATTTCCACACCTGGCACGTCAAACGGATTCGCCCCGTCGCACTCGGTCCGTTCGACTACACCACGGAGCAGTACCAGCCGAGCCTGTGGGTGGCGGAGGGATGGACCAACTACTACGGGAATGTCACACTCGCCCGCGCCGGCATCATCGATCGCCCGGCCTACTACGGCATGCTGGCGAACGTGGCGCGCTACAACAACGAGATGCCGGGGCGGAAGGAGCTCTCCCCGCGAATGTCATCCTTCCATGCGCCCTACTGGGATGGCCGCGCGGCGCCGATGGCGACCAACGGCGCGAACACCTGGGTCTCGTACTACACCGTGGGTGAAGGCCGCGCCGCCTTTCTCGACCTGCACATCCGCGGTCTCACGCGCGGGGCGAAGTCTCTCGATGATGCGCTTCGTCTGCTCAAGACGTGGACGTGGGATGCGCCGAGCGACAGCTACTACCTCCAGGGTCGCGGCTATACGGAGGCCGACGTCGAGCGTGCAGCCAGCGAAGTGGCCGGGGTGGACCTGAAGCCGTGGTTCGATCGCTACGTCGCCGGCACCGACGACCTGCCCTGGCAGGAGGCGCTGTCGGTGGTGGGACTGAGGTTGACGGTGACGCGCGGAGCCGACGGAGCCGTCTATGCGATCGACGAGAGCCCGACCGCGACCACGGAGCAGCGCCGGCTGCGCGATAGGTGGTTGACGGGCGAGTAACCCCGTCTGCCTCTCCGCTCCCGCTTTTTCGGGATCCTCGGGACCGAATTCCGTCGGGGTAGTCGCTCAGCGCGGCGGCACCCTCGGTAACCGACCGGCGCCTTCCTCGCGGTCCTCGATGGTGTCGACCACGGATCGAGTCAGCCGCTCCGTGAGCGCGCGAAGCTCCGCTTCGCGCTGGGCCACGGTTGTTCGGTACACCGTCCGCGACACACCGTACGCGGTTGCCATGATCAGGCCGGCCGCGCCGAACGCGAGCAGCGGGTTGGCAGTCGTGCCCATCACAAGCCCGACGGACGCACCCCCGAACCCGCCGCCGAACCCGCCTACTCCGCCGCCGAAGACGCTGCTTTTCAGATGGTTCAGGCGCTCGGAAACGGCAATCACGGTCTTGCCCTTGCGAATGTTCGCCGTGACCTGCACACGCCGTCGCGGATCTGTCGAGTTCCATGCCAGTGATCGGCCAAGCGTGGTGACGGAGCCGAGATCACCGAGAGCGTGACGAATGATCTCCACGATATGATCGAAGTCCTGCTCCGGCAGCTCGCCCTGGACTCGCGCCTCGAACCCAACCTGCGAAGGGCCACCCGACCATCGCGAGATCGACCTCGGCCCGATCTCGCGCACTGCGCCATCAGGGACGGATAGGCCCAGCGCCGCAGCCGAGGCTTCCCGTCGTGACAATCCCGACGATCCCAGGCCTCGCTCGGCGAACGCACGGTCGATCGAATGCGTGTCGATGCCGGCTTCGCGCGCCGATTCGCGAACCATCGATAGCGGATAAATCGCCGACTCGCTCGCGCGCGGCGCGATCGTTCCCCCTGGCTCACGCGGTTCGCTCTGGCCCTCCGGATCGGCCTGGAGCCTGGCTGCGCGTTCCCAGAGCGCGTTCGCATCCATTTCCGAGACTCGTCCCGCGGCGTCCGCCGCACGCGGCTCGCGTCGCGAGCCCGACGCTCGGAAGCCCAACGGAGAGCCTGCTTCCGAGCCAAATGCGTCGCTCAGCGCCTCCGCGAACGCGAGGCAGTCCGTAAAGCGCTGATCCGGATTCTTCGCTAGGCATCGATCGATCACAGCAGCGACATCAGGTGGGGTGGAATCCGCGACCGAACGCAGCGACGGCGCGGGCGTCATCACGTGAGCGAGAATCATCGCCGACGCGGACATTCGGTCGAAGGGAAACAGGCCGCTGAGGGCGTGGAATGCAACGACGCCAAGCGAGTAGAGATCGCTGCGCGCATCGACAGCACCATCGGCGATCTGCTCCGGACTCATGTAGTGCACGGAGCCGAGGATCGTCCCGGTAGCCGTCAGCGGCGTCGACTCGGCGACCCGCGCGATGCCGAAATCGGTGACGACCGCGCGGTCGCTGCCACGCTCGAGCACGATGTTCTCCGCCTTGACATCGCGGTGGACGATCCCGTGCAGGTGTCCATGATGCAGTGCATGGGCCACCTGTGTGAGCACCGCGACCGCCCTTGCGGTCGATAGCGGACCGCCCGCCAGGACGTTTCGCGCGAGCGACTCACCGCGGACGTACCCCATGACGAAGAACACCCGCCCATCGATCTCGTCTGCGCGATGCACGGGAACGATGTTCGGGTGGGACAGCGATGCCGCGATGCGCGCCTCGCGGAGAAAGCGCTCGCGCACCTGCGCGTCATCCGCGAAATGCGGCAACAGCATCTTGATCGCGACGTGCCGGTCGAGCCTCAGGTCGCGGGCAAGGAGCACGATCCCCATCCCGCCGCGTCCGAGCTCGCCCTCCAGTGCGTACTGGCCGCTCAGCGACTCGGCCAGCGATGCCACGGCCGGGGTCATCCATTCCTGGCGGGTCATTGTCTCACGCCGCCACCGTGACGCACGGCCGGCAAGGGCCGCACCCTCCGGATATCGGCGACGGGTTCACTCAGGTCCCCTACGGCGTCACCCTGGCGAGCCCGGTCTGCCAGAGCATGAAGGAATAGTCGAGCGCGATCTCCTTCAGCCGGTCGTACCGGCCGGAAGCGCCGCCGTGGCCCGCCCCCATGTTGGTCACGAACAGCAGGGGATTGCCGTCGGTCTTCGATGCTCGCAGGCGAGCAGTGTACTTCGCCGGCTCGTGGTACATCACCTGGCTGTCGTTGAACGACGTCTTCACCAGCATCGCCGGATATGCCTTGCGCGCGATGTTCGTGTACGGATCGTACTGCCTGATGTACTCGTATTCCTCGCGCTTCTTCGGGTTGCCCCACTCCTCGAACTCGCCGACAGTCAACGGCAGCGTCTCGTCGAGCATCGTGTTGATCACATCCACGAACGGCACGTGGGCAATCACCGCCTTGAAGAGGTCGGGACGCATGTTCGTCACGGCCCCCATCAGGAGCCCGCCCGCACTGCCGCCCTCGATCACCAGCCGCTCGCTCGACGTGTAGCGCTCCCCCACCAGATGCTCGGAAGCCGCTATGAAGTCTGTGAACGTGTTCATCTTCTGGTTCATCCGGCCCTGGTCGTGCCACGTCTTGCCGAGGTCGCCGCCGCCACGAATGTGCGCCGTGGCCACGACGAACCCGCGATCGATGAGACTCAGCCGGTTCGAGCTGAACCCCACGTCCGATGGGGATCCGTACGATCCGTACGCGCCGAGCAGCATCGGCGCCGATCCGTCGCGGCGAACATCCCTGCGATGGACCAGGGAGATCGGAATGCGCGTCCCGTCCTTCGCCGTGGCGTATATGCGCGCCGACGTGTACCTCGTGCGATCATAGCCACCCAGCACCTCGGTCTCCTTGAGGAGCGTGCTGCGCCGTGCATCCATGTCGTAGTCGAAGATGGACGAGGGCGTGGTGAACGACTGATAGGCATACCGAAGGACCTTCGTGTCGAACTCCGCGTTGGTCGATGGGCCCGCGCTGTACACCGGTTCGGGGAAGGCGAGCCTGTGCGACTCGCCACTGCGAAGATCCCTGACGACGATGTCGCGAAGTCCATTCCGGCGCTCGAATAGCACGATGTGGTTGGCGAAGACGGTCGCGCCATCGAGCATGATGTCGGCGCGGTGAGGGATCACCTCCGTCCAGTTGCGATCTCCGGGATCGCCGACTGGCGCGGTGACGAGCCGATTGTTCCGACCCCTGTCGTTGGTGACGATGTAAAGCAGGTCGCCGCGGTGCTGCACCGAATACTCCCGATCGGGCACCCGCGCCGAGACCACGCGCCATTCGCCCAGCGGGGTGGCGGCGGGAAGGAGGCGCACTTCATCGGTGGTCAGGCTCCCGACGTGAAGCACCAGATACTCCCGGCTCAGCGTCCGTCCCACGCTGACGCTGAAGCGCTCATCCCGCTCCTCGTAAATCAGGTCGTGAACCGGCGAGCCCAGCGCATGCCGATACACGCGATGGGAACGCTTGGTGACGGAGTCCTCCACGGCATAGAACAACGTGCGGTTGTCCGCCGCCCACACGATCGACGTCACACGCTCGGCCCGGTCGGGAAGCAGCCTGCCGGTGCGAAGATCCTTGATGTGCAGGACGTACTGGCGATACCCGGACGAGTCGGTGGAGTACGCCAGCAGATTGCCGTCGTTGCTCGGCACGTGGCCGCCGAGTGACATGAATGTCTGCCCTTTCGCCAGCTGGTTCACATCCACGGTGACCTGCTCCGGCGCCTCGAGCGAGCCGCGCTTCCGGGCGTAGATGGGATACTGCTGCCCCTCGACTGTCCGGGTGTAGTAGTAGTAGCCGTCACGCAGGTATGGAACCGACAGGTCGGTCTGCCTGATGCGCGCGAGCATCTCGGTGTAGAGCTGCTCCTGGAGCGGCTTCAGCGGCGCGAGCACCTGCTCCGCATATGCGTTCTCCGCTTCCAGGTACTGTCGCACCGCGGGGTCGCTCTTGTTGCGGAGCCAGAAGTATTCATCGCGACGGGCTTCGCCGTGCAGCGTGTCGACTCTTGCGCGCTGCTCGGCTACAGGCGGCGTGAGCCGCTCGTCGCGCGTCCCCTGGGCGGCCGCGGACGGCGCGAATGGCGAAACCAGCAGTGCGGCGAGGGCGAGCCACAGGCTGCAACGATGACTGAGTACGGACATGTGTGTATCTCGGGTTGAGTTCGGCCATTCGCGACCGCGAAGGTCGTCGCTGATCTTCATGCTGGCGTGCGTCGTCCTGATGAGGCGTGCGTCGTCCTGAGGCGGCGCGTTTCGTCGCGATATCAAGGCGCGTCGCCGCCGGACTGCTGCGCCACTCGCTCCACCTCACGCCACACGCGAAGGAGGTTCCCGCTCCACAACTTTGCGATCTGCTCCTCGGTGTAGCCGCGCCGTACGAGCTCCAGCGTGACGTTGAAGGTCTCGCTCGCATCGTTCCACCCCTCCACGCCGCCGCCGCCATCGAAGTCGGAGCTGATGCCCACGTGGTCGATGCCAATGAGCCTCACCGCGTGGTCGATGTGATCGACGAAGTCACTCACCGTGGGGCGAGGTACAGGCCACCGGGCGTCGATCACCGCCAGCCGCCGGTCGTACTCGGCGCGGCGGTCCGGAGGAAGCGCGTCGAGCGCGGCGTTTCCTCCGCGGCCTCCACGTCCACCACCGGTGATCCCTAACTCCTCGCGCAGTGCCGTCAATGCCGGCGCCCGCTCGGCCGCCGGCACTCGCACGTAGCCCCGGAATGCGACCGTCTGCATCACGCCTCCGTTCTCCCTGAGCGCACGGAGCTGCTCGTCGTCCATGTTCCGCGAATGGTCCGCGAGGGCGGTCGTGCTGGAATGAGATGCGATCACCGGCGCGCGCGACAGCCGCGTCGCCTGGAGCATCGTCTGCTTCCCCACGTGGGAGATGTCCACCATCATGCCCACGCGATTCATCTCCTGCACGACCTGGCGGCCGAAGGCGCTCAGCCCTCCGTGCTCCGGTGTGGCAGGGGTGTTGGAATCGCCGATGTCGTTGTGGCCGTTGTGGGTGAGCGTCATGTAGCGCGCTCCCAGGTCGTGGTACGCCTTGACCAGCGAAAGATCGTTGCCGATCACGTAACCGTTCTCGATGCCGATCGCGGCGACCAGCTTGCCCGAGCGGGCGATCCGCGCGACGTCGTCGGCGCGGTAGGCCAGCCCGATCCTGTCGGGATACATCTGCTCCGTCATTCGCCGAATCGCGGCAAATTTGTTCATCGCCGCCTCCTTCGCGCGCTCGTTTCCGTCGGGCGTGCGCGGCCCCTGCCCCACATAAACGATGAAAAACGCGGCGTCGAGACCACCCTCGCGCATCTTCACCAGGTCTACCTGCGCGCTGCCCCGGACTCCCGGATCAACGGCGTCCGTCGCGTAGTTGCCGGGGATGTCGACGTGGGTGTCGAGCGTGATGACACGGTCGTGGATCGCGCGCGCGGTTGCCACACGCGGATCGGCCATCCGGCCGGCTGCCGGTGTCGTGTCCGAGGACCGGGGTGCCGTACAGGCCAATGCGATGAGGGCGAGGCCGGGAAGCAAATACTGCGAGTCGGGAATCATTCCTCCTCCCGGAGGCAGCGATTGTAGCGTAGACCATGCGCCCCGTGAGCACGTGGGTCAAGGGTGCGCAATGGACGCATGCCGAACGGCGCCTATATTCGGCTGCAAGGTACCTCTCCATCCACCCGGGGAACTCCTCATGTCCTCCATCTCCCGACGTGATTTCGTTCGTACGACCGCCGCCACGGCCGCAGCCGCGGGCCTCGGGACAGCCACGACCCTGCCGCTGCTCGCCGCAGCTCCGGCACCCGCGGGGGGAGAGATCGGGGCCCCGGCGATCCTGGTGCAGCGTGCGGTGAAACCGCTGGTGATCGCCGACCATAGCGGGATACAGTTCAGGAATGGCGGCCCGCGGAGCGCGGTGGAGGAAGCGTTCCTCCGGATCACGCGCGGAGATGACGTCCTCGATGCCCTCATCGCCGGCGTGAACATCCCCGAGCTCGATCCCGAGGAGACGGGAATCGGTTATGGCGGGCTGCCGAATGCGGATGGAATAGTGCAGCTCGATTCGTGCTGTATGCACGGGCCGAAGCGCCGCGCTGGTGGTGTCGCGGCGCTCGAGGGAGTGCGCACGCCGTCGCGGGTGGCGAAGGCCGTTATGGATCAGACCGACCATCACCTCCTCGTCGGTGACGGCGCGCAGCGCTTCGCGCGAGACCTGGGATTCACGATCGAGTCGGACCTCAACACCGAGCGCTCGCGGCGACTCTGGCTCGAGTGGCGCCGGCGCGCCGATCCGGAACACTGGCTCGATCCCGATCGGCGCTCGATCCCTCCGGCGGGCGGCGGCGGCGAGGCGGATTTCGCCAGACGCGCCCGCGAGGCCGGGCTTTCGATGGTGCGGGACGGGCTGATTCCGGAAAGCAGCTACTGGGGAACGATCAACTGCAACGGCATCAACGCCAATGGCGACATCTGCGGCGTGACGACCACCAGCGGACTCGCGTGGAAGATACCGGGACGTGCCGGCGACTCGCCCATCCTCGGCGCAGGCCTCTATGTCGACAACGACGTGGGAGCCGCGGGATCCACGGGACGCGGCGAGGCGAACCTGTACAACCTCACGTCGTACCTCATCGTCGAGGGCATGCGTCGCGGGCTGTCGCCGAAGGATGCCGGATTGGAGGGCCTGCGCCGCATCAAGGCGAACACTGTCGAGCAGCGACTGCTGAACTCGCGTGGCGAGCCCAACTTCAACATCCGGTTCTTCATCCTGAACAAGCGCGGTGAACATGCGGGAGTGGCGATGTACGGCGCGGGAGAGGCGAGCTATGCCCTGTGCACCGAGAAGGGCGCGGAGTCGCCGCGATTCGAGCCGCTGCTGAGCGGCGCGCCCGGCGACTAGCCCCAACAGTCGCCGCCGGCAGGGCGGGTGGTTCGCCGTCCAACAGGGACTTCAGCGGAAGGCCGCGAGCGCAGCCACCTTCGGCGCCAGATCCCAGGGCGCCCCTCCCCGACGGTTCGTGAGCACGATGACCGTCAGCCGCCGCTCCGGATACTTCAGGATGAAGTTGGTGAACCCGCTCGTCTCGCCGTGGTGAGACAGGCGGAGCCCACCGTCCTCCCTGTCCACGAACCAGCCGAAGCCGTACCGGGTCGTGGTCCCGTTGGCGAGCGTCGCCGGAGTCCACGCTACGGCCTGAAGCTCGCGACTCACGAGCGCCCCACTCTCCAGCGCGCGGTCCCACTTGGCGAGATCATGAATGGATGAATAGATCCCGCCGTCACCGAGGACGGCGCTCGTTGAGCTCTGGTCGGTGCGAGTGATACCGGACGGACGGATAGTGTATCCGAACGCCCGGTTCTGCACCGTCGACACCCCGGCCTCGTACGCGACGGTTCCGTCCATGCCCAGCGGCGCGAAGATGCGATCGCGCAGGAAGCTCGCGTAGGATTGCCCGGAGAGCCTCTCGACGATGAGGGCGAGCAGCGCATAACCGGTGTTGCTGTACCGGTAGGCAGTTCCTGGCGGGAAATAGGTGGACTCCGCCTGCTGGATCAGGGTGAGGACATCGCTGTCCTTCACCTGGACGGTCTGCTCGCGCGGGACGAAGCTTTCGTACGCCCAGATCCCCGATGTGTGGTTGAGCAGGTGGCGAATTCGGACATCGCGTCCGTGCGCGGGGAAGCCGGGAAGCAGTTCGGCCGCACGATCGTCGTAGCGAAGCCGCCCCTCGCGTGCGAGCAGCATGATGGCCGTGGCCGTGAATTGCTTGCTGAGCGATGCCAGGCGGTAGTTGGTGCTGTCGGAGGCCCGCGTGCGCGCCTCGACATCCGCCAGTCCGTACGATCGGCTGACGGCGACCGATCCGTCCTTGATCACGAGCACGCTCGCGCCGGGAACGTCCGGGCTGTCGTAAGCGGCGAAGATGGAGTCGAGAGCGGCCATGGAGGACAGTTGGACCGTTGTCTCGCGCGCCGAGCCTGGAGTGTGGTGGCAGCCGCTGACGGCGAGAAGCGCGGCGCATGGGGCGAGCCTCAGCAGCCGGCTCGGGTGGAGATCGACCATCGGGCCGGGGTCCGTGATTGGTGGTCTGGCGATCGCGATCGAATCGAGCCAAGCTACGCACGGTTCCGGAGTTCGCTAGTGGAATGATTCTCAACTCTTGATGGCACGAACCCGGCGCTTCGGGTTGTCGTACGTCCACCGAAACGGCTGGGCGGGCTTGTTGGGATGATCAAGGTCAACAGCGATGGAAGAACGATTCAGCGGATGAACCGGATCAGGCGGATGAAGCCCCACCCGCCGGGAAAACAACAGCGCGATGCCCGACTGGAGCGATGATGGTGGACTCAGGTCGGACCAGATCCGCATGATCCGTTGAAATCCGTTCAATCGTTCTTCCCCTGCAGTTGCAGTTGCGGTGGCTTCGTCACCGACTGCTATCCGGATCTCGCAATCAAATCACCAGTGATTGCTTAATGGACGCCTTCGCCACCGCCTAACAGATGCATGACCTCTACCCCGGAGCCTCGATGGCCACCAATCCAGACGCGCAGATGGCGAAGATGCTGTCCAATCTCCAGACGAACACCGGCAGGACGATCCACCAGTGGACAGATGCCGTCAGGAAGCATGGTCTCGCGAAGCACGGCGAGGCGATACAATGGCTGAAGGCCGAGCATGGGATGACACACGGCTACGCGAACCTCGTCGCGCATCACGCCTTCAAGTCGGACGCGAGTGCGCTGGCGGCTGCCGGAACAGATCTGGTGGCAGCAATGTTCGCCGGCGACAAGGCCGCGCTGCGCCCGATCTACGATGCGCTCGTATCCGCGGCGCGCGGCTTCGGCGATGACGTCGAGGAAGCACCCAAGAAGGGATACCTGAGCCTCAGGCGCTCGACGCAGTTCGCCACGCTTCATCCCTCCACCAAGACGCGCTTCGATGTCGGGCTGAAGCTCAAGGGAGTTCAGCCGGCGGGGCGCCTCGAGCCGGCAGGGTCCTGGAACTCGATGGTGACTCACCGGGTCCGGCTCGCCTCCCTCGACGACGTCGACCCCGAGATGCTCGGCTGGCTGAAGCAGGCTTACACGGCCGCATGACATCCAGCGCACGCGTGCGCCTTGTGCGTCCGGCACCGTCGGATGCACGTTGGCGCATGCACCTTTTTCCCGATACCCTCATCTCCGTCGTCGCGCGGCTGTCCAGCGTCGATGACGTGGTGCGCGAGCGCGCGACGGAGATGGTCATCGCCGCATATCGTGCTCCGGTGATCACCGTTCTCCAGCGGCGCTGGGTCATGGACATCGCGGATGCAGAGGATCTTGCCCACGACTTCTTCCTCCAGGCGCTCGCCCGCGACTGGCTTGCGAGATACGACCCGGAACGCGGACGATTCCGCACCTTCCTTCGCACATGCCTCTTCGACTTCGCGGCCACCGCGCACGAAGCTGCAACGAGGAAGAAGCGGGGCGGCGGCGCGGTGCATGTTTCCCTCGACGAGCGACTGAACCTCTCGACGGGCGACGACTTCGCCGCGGTGTTCGATCACGAATGGACGCGCAGCGTGCTCTCGCTTGCACTCACCGCATTTCACGATGAGTGCGTCGCCGCTGGAAGGGATACCAGCTGGGACGTGTTCATCGAATACGATGTCCGTGGCGCCGAGGACGATCCCCGGCCGACGTACGCCGCCCTTGCCGAGCGCTTCGCGATTCCGATCACCCAGGTCACCAACTACCTGAATTGGGCCAGGCGGCGATTTCGCGAGCACGTGCTCGCCGTGCTCCGCGAGCTCACTGCCAACGACGACGAGTTTCGCTCCGAGGTGTTCGCGCTGCTCGGGGTGTCGCCGTGATGCGCCTCTCGGATGCGGCCATGGCTCACCTCCGCGGCACGCTCGACCAGCCCGATCCCGGTCCGCGGTACATGGTGCACGAGTTGCTCGGCCGCGGAGGGATGGGCATGGTGTACAGGGCCGAGGACACGACTCTCGCGCGTTCCGTTGCGCTGAAGGTATTGACGACGGCGGCCGACGCGCCCGATCTCGCGCAGCGGCTGTCGCGCGAGGCGCGCGTCCTGGCGCGTCTCGATCACCCCGGGATCGTCGCCGTGCACGATGCGGGGCTGCTCGCCGATGGGCGGCCCTTCTACGTGATGCGACTCGTGCGAGGCACACGGCTGGACAGGCATGCGGTCGGCCAGGGGCGTGGAGAGCTCCTGCGGGTTTTCCTGCGAGTATGCGATGCCGTCGCGTACGCGCATGCGCGCGGAGTCATCCATCGCGACCTCACGCCGGCCAACGTGATGGTCGGCGCGTTCGGCGATGTGCTGGTGCTCGACTGGGGCGTCGCGAAGGTCGCCAGCGAAAGCGAGCCGGCCGGCGACGTTGCGACCGATCCGGATTCCGGTCTTACGGGCGCGGGCGATGTGATCGGCACCCCGGGGTTCATGGCGCCGGAACAGGCGGCGGGCGCCGCGGCGACTGCAGACGCGCGCGCCGACATCTACGGACTCGGCGCAATGCTCAGGCACGTCCTGCGCGTCGCAGCGGCGCCCGTCCCACGACCGCTGGCGGCGATCATCGAGCGGGCCATGGCGACCGATCCGGTGGCGCGATACGCGACCGTCGAGGCGCTCGCGGACGATGTGCGCCACTGGCTGGATTCGGAGCCGGTGTCGGCCTACCGCGAACGACTCCTGGAGCGCGGCGCGCGACTCTATCGTCGGAACCAGACGCTGATACTCCTCCTGCTCGGCTACGCCGTCGTTCGGACGGTGATCCTTATCTGGCGCGGCATTTAATGATCCTTCGGTCCAATGCCGAATCAGTAGTTACCGGCGCGCCATCGGGGCGCGCCACGAACCGGTGACTCTCCCATGAACAAACCCCTTCTTGGCCTGCTGGCAGGTGGTGCGCTCGGCGTCGTGGATGGACTGACCGCCCTCGTCTCGGCTCCCGAGGTTGCCCCGCAGATCATCGGGATCGTGCTCGGATCAATGAGCAAGGGGCTCGTCGCCGGAGTCCTGATCGGATGGTTTGCGCGCCGCGTTGATAATCTGACGCTCGGGCTCATCGTCGGGCTCGTGCTCGGCGCCCTGTTCGCGCTTCCGTTCGCGCTCGGTGTGGATCCCACCACCGGACAGAGGTACTTCTGGGAGATACTCATCCCCGGCTCGATGGTGGGCCTGATCGTGGGATTCCTCACGCAGCGCTACGGCTCGCGACCCGCGAGTGCCGGAGCGCGCCGCGGTGGAGCGCGTCCGGCATCCGCCACGTGATGCGCTCCTGGCCTACGCGCAATGCTTCCGTGTGGTGCACGCTCGCGGCTCGTCGCGCGGGCACCCAGCTCGCCGCGATGACCGCCGCACCCAGTACAGCGATGATCCGATTGCGGTTGCCGCGGTCGTTTCCTGGCCACATTATTGCCCCGTGGCGGTTGCGCCCGAACCCGGTTGCCCTTGCTTCACCTCCTGCGAAATCCGCCCGTTTCACCCACCGCTGCGCTGGTGTTCGCGCTCGGCGTCGCAGCCTGCCGCGACTCCGCAAGTCCGTTGCCGGCTTTGCTCGTCGCGGTTTCGGTCTCCGGAATGGAAGGTCCCGTCATCGGCGAGGCCAACGGTTTCCCGCTGATAGAGTGCACTGTAAATCTCGAAGCACTTGCGATCGGATCAGGTCGCGCCACGTGGGAGGACGCCACATTCGTGTTGACGGCGGCGTCTGGACCGAGCTCGCCCGCGGACACGGTGCGCCTTGTCATGGGCGACGTCGCGACCCTGTGGAGCGCGGCTGAAATAGGCGCGGGCGAGACCCAGCGGACGGGGTTTCAGGCCGGCGGTGACTTTCCATTCGAGGGTGTCGTAACGTTTGGCTACCGTTCATCCGCCGCGACCGGTGTACGCACGACGGAGGTCGACTTCGACTGCGGTACGCGAACATCCTCGACCGCGTCGCCGCCAGTCATCTCGGCTGCCTCCGCCACGCCGAACAGCGGGTTCATAGTGTTCGGGCAGGCGCTCGACGTGAGCTATACCGTGGAGAGCCCGGTCGGTCTCTGGCAGACGGCGATCACGCTCTCCGGCGGGTGTGAGTCCCGCTTGTCGCGATCGGAGCGGTTCGTGACAACCGCAACGCGACGGGTAGCCGTCCCGCTGCCGGCGTCATGTCGATCCGGCGAGCGCATCAGGATTACCGTGCACGCCTACGATGCCGGGCTCCGTTCCGCAACGCACGAGATCCCGTCTCAAATAGTGCTGGCCGGGGCAGGGGTGAGACCGAGCGAGACGGTCGCGCGCGACCCGAACTGAGAACATTGCGATGAATCTTCGACTCGTCGCGGGGGTGATCTTCCTCGCCGCCGCCGCCGTCTTCTTCTACATCGGATTCACCTCCGAGCCACGAGACTCCCTGAGAATCATCCTCGGGACGGTCTTCGCCATCCTGGGCTCGATCCGCCTGCGGCAGGCGCGCGGTGCAGGGGTTGGGCGGATTGGAAGCTGAGCCTGCCGCTGCGCGCGGCAGTGACACCGACCTGCCCGTGAATCGCGCAATGACTGCCGACGAATTCGACGCGGCGCGCGCGACACTCGGCCTCACCGACGACCACCTCGCCGCCGATATGGGAGTCACTCCCGACATAGTGCGCGCGTGGAGCTCGGGGGCGGCGAGGATACCACCGAGGTACGCCCAACATCTCGCATGGCTCGTTGCCGCCCACGAGCGCCAGGCAGCTCTCGCCGCGAGCGGGCTTCCGGAATGCGAATGGCTCTCTTCACACAGTGCGCTTTCCCCGAGGGCATCGAGGGAGGCAATGGTGAAGGATGCCGACGCTGTCATGAAGCATCTGGGAAGGTGCTCCGTGTGCCTCGCGCGACAGCTCTACATCGATCAGCGGTTCGGTCCCATGCCGGGCCTCCCGCGCCCCGCGTGGCTCGTGGTGTTCGAGTGGATCGAACGGATTCCTCCGTCGTTCCGACCGGCGATAGTCGGCGCTTCGCTGCTCGCGGCGGCGACATCGGTGCGGGTCATCCTCGCCATTCCCTCTCTCTTCTCGAACCCGGGTCGCCTTGGAGCGGCACTCGTTGCGGTCGTCGCCGCCGGTGCCGCGGGCGCCGTGGGAGGTTTCGCGTACTCCCTCACCCGACCGTGGCTCAGGGCGCTCGGACGCCCTGGCGACTATGTCAGCGGCGTGGTCGCGGTCGGGGGCTACATGGGGGCGATCATCCTCGCCGCGCCGTTCGCATTCGGCCAGCTGATCATCGAGGGAACGTCGGACCTGGTGATATTCGTGATTTTAACCGTCGCCTTCGGGCTCTTCGTAGGCCATCATTGGTTGCGACGCACAGCCGAGTGACCGGTCGTCTGGTCTGACGAGACCATTCGCGTCCCGCGTCCACTCCGGTCAACGCGACATTCGGTTAGCTTTCGCCCTGAAAATCGCGCCTTCGTCACCTCGGACCTCTCTCCGGACAAAAACCATGAAGAAGAAAGGCCCCAGATCGATTCCCGACTTTTCGCACAAGCGAAAGGCCCCGGAAGCGCCGCCGACCACCGACGCGAAGCCTTTGCCCGTGACGCAGCCGCAGACGCGCCCGGTCAAGCCGCAGGCGACATCGGCCAAGTCGGGACGTCGCGGCTCGTGATGTGTCGGTGGCGCCCCGGTCAGTGGGCGCCACCGAACGGAGCGCGCCCTCGCGTATTCGCTACCCGGGCGGCGTCGCGCTCGGTGGCTGGAGTTCCTTTGCGTACACCCCCTTGAACCTGCTGACGGCGCTCCGCTCACGGTCCAGCTCCTGAATGTGGCGCGACGCGTATCCGCGGTGCAGGAAGAAAACGTCGTTGTTGCTCACGGCGAAGATCAGCGGATAGTCGCGGCTCGCCGCGAGCCCTTCGACCGCGGCGACCAGCGCGCTCCCGATCCCATGGGCCTGATGCGCCGGATCGACCACGAGCGACCGCAGCTCGGCGAGACTCGGTGAGTATTCCTCGAGATGCACGCACCCGATTACCCGGCCGCCCACCGTCGCAACGAAGAAGTCGAGGGTGCGCTCTGCTATGAAGTCCGGCGCTCGCGGGAGGAGCGTTCCGGATGCGACGTATTCCTGGATCAGCGCCGACATCGCGGCCGCATCGTCGGCGCGCGCGCGGCGGATGGTGGCGGGGCCCGTCAGGAATTCCACGAGTCAGCTCGAGTAGTAGGCTGCGTTTTCATCGATGTATCCCTTTGTGAGATCACAGCCGTAGGCGGTCGCTGCACCCGCGCCCCCACCAAGGGCAACCTCGATCGTCACGACCTCCTCCGCGAGCGCATTGCGCACCATCGCCTCGTCGAAATCCAGCCTGCGGCCCGCAACGACGATCGGGTATCCGTTGATCCACGCGTCGGTGCACGCGGGATCGATGGTGCAGTCCAGGCACTTGCCGACGGCCATGAGCACCCGCCCCACGTTCGGGTCCGCGCCATGAACCATCGTCTTCACGAGCGGCGAGTTCACCAGCGACTTGGCGATCCGGCGCGCCTCGGCCGGGCTCGCGGCGCCGCGCACCGTCGTACGAAGCAGGCGAGTCGCGCCTTCTCCATCGCGCGCGAGCAGCTCCGTCATTCGGATGCACCCGCCGATGAGCGACTCGCGGAACGCATCGATCTCCACCGGTCCCGCGAGCCCATTCGCCAGGATCGCGCACGTGTCGGACGTGCTCGTGTCGGTGTCCACGGAAAGCATGTTGAACGATACGTGCACGGCGTCGCGCAGCATCACATCGAGGTCGCCTGCGTCGATCTCCGCATCGGTGAATATGTAGGCGAGCATCGTGGCCATGTTCGGCTCGATCATGCCGGAGCCCTTGGCCACCCAGGTGATGGTCGCCTTCCCGACGCGCGTCGAGAGAGCCTTCGGATAGCTGTCGGTGGTCATGATCCCTTCCGCCCCGACTACAGGATCGTCGCGGAGGTCAGCCGACATCCCGCGGATGCCGCGCTCGATCAGGTCGATCGGCAGCGGCACGCCTATCACGCCGGTCGAGCTTACAAGGACGCGATCGGCCGACGTTCCCAACTCCGCCGCCGCGGCCACGGCCATGCGTCGTGCGTTCTCGACCCCCTGCGCGCCCGTCGCGACGTTGCTCACCTTGCTGTTCGCGATGATCGCGCGGAGTCTCCTCCCGCGAATGGTCTCCCGGCCGAGTGTCACGGGTGCCCCGGGAAAGTGGTTCCGGGTGAACACGGCCGCCGCGTTCGCATCCACCTCGCTCACGAAGAGCGCGAGATCCCGGGCCTTCGGCTTGAGTCCGCAGTTGCGGCTGGCGCACCGAAATCCCTGTGGGAATACCGGTGGAGTATCAAACTGCATGGGCGCTGGCGACCGACTTCATCCGGGTGCGGTGGTGTGCCGGAGGCCCGCGCTGCGGGCCTCCGGAGGCGGCGAGCCGCCCTGCGGGAGCGTTGTAATAAACACGGCGTCCCGCTCACCCGCAGCGATCAGAATCCCGCGGTCAGCGGGTCTGCCCGGACCACCAGGGTGCCAACGTATCGCTGACCGTCCACTGTCAGCGTGAGTTTGTAGCTCCCGGGACCCGCCGCGACACTGTTGGCGCTCCCGCTCCCGCCCCCTCCGCGCCCGCCACGCCCGCCCCCGCCACCAGC
>JBGTMW010000485.1:0-6905 GCA_041743365.1 Gemmatimonadaceae bacterium | reverse complement strand
GGCCGGCGGGCGCGTCGAGAAGCGCTGCAATGAGCAGAGTGAGTGCTCCCGCGCGAAGTCCCGCCGGCAGGGCGCGATCCAGGATTCGTCGCGGATCGCGCCAGCCATATGCGACGACCGCGATCGCGAAGCCTGCGACCGCGGCCAGGAGCCAGGTGAGCATGGATGGAATGGTAGCGCGCCGCAGCGCCGTACGCAGCGGAATGGCTAACTCAGGAACCTACCCGTGTCGAAGGGTCCATCGAAGGTAGCACAGCCAGCCCTGACGGCACCCCGCGGTCTGAGAGTATCTTGGCGATTGACCACGAACCCTCACAACCGTCGAAGTGGGTTGATCACCTGGTTGTCCTCCTGACTGACCGCCTCCTGCGGCGTGCATTAGCCCTCGAGCCGATGATGCGAGTTATCGAGGCCTGACGGTAGTACGTCCGAGGTTACCTCACGCTGCGGCGACGCGGAGGCGGCCCTTCTGGCGCGAGCGTGGCATCTTGACGACGATTTCGATGTCGCGTCCGAGCCCCGTCAGGAAGCCCATGAGCCGCTCAGTGGAGAAGTCAGCGAGCCGTCCCCGGAGCACGTGAGAGACCTTCGGTTGATCGATGCCCATGAGGGCTGCGGCCGCGCGCTGCGTGAGACCGCGCTCCTTGATCACACGTGCGATGGCGTAGGCGAGCTACGCTTTCGCGAGCCGCTCCTCAGGATTGGGCAGCCCCAGATCGGCGAAGACGTTCCCGCTGCCGCGGGTGACGGGGATCTCCTTGAGTTTCTTCCGTCCAGACTTTCTGGCCTTCATGACTCGTCCTCCTGTGATCCGTCGTGCGTGGCGTAGTTCGCCGCGTGGTGCGCTCGGGCCCAGCGGTAGCGTTCCTTGATCAGCTCGATCTCGCGCCGCGGAGTCGCGATGCCGTGCGTGGACTTCTTCTGGAAGACGTGCAGCACGTAGACCGCGCCGGCCAGCTTCACCGTGTACACCGCGCCGGCGAGCTTCACCGTGTACACCGCGCGATAGGTCCCGCGGTCGAAGTCGTCGGCGATCTCGAGGATCCCGGCGAGCTCTCCTCGGAGTCGCTTGGCTTCCGGCGGGTGATCCCCGAGCTGGGCGACGTGGAGCGCATAGCCCACGACATCCTGCGCGGAATCGGGACAGCGCCGGAGCCGCGAGCGCGGAGCCCATCCACTCGATTGGCTTGAGCAGCGGCGTCAGCGATGCCCGCATCATGTTGCGTCGGCCGCACCGGGCGCCGGATCACCCTTGCCATGCGTCTTGTACAATTGTACGTTCCGGCATGCCAGCCGTCATCGATACTTCGGCTCTGCTCGCCGTACTGGTTGGCGAGGCAGAGCGTGAGGCTCTTGTTGCAGCCACAATAGGGGTCGAGCTCCTTGCCCCTGCCTCAGTTCACTGGGAAGTCGGGAACGCATTCAGTGCCCTTTTGAAGCGCAAGCGCGTCACACTCCCGCAGGCGCAACGTGCGCTCGATGCCTACGCCGCCATCCCGATTCGGTTTGTCGACGTCGATCTCGCTCTCTCCCTCGAGATCGCCGCCGAACACAGGCTCTACGCGCATGACGCCTATCTCCTTACCTGCGCCCTGGCGCAGCGTGCTCCACTCCTGACCCTCGACCACGGCCTCCAGAAGGCCGCGACGGCCGCAGGGGTGCAACTCGTCGAGGTGTCGTGATGAAGGAGTTTACTTATTCCGAGGCCCGGCAGCGGCTCGCCAGCCTGCTCGAGAAGGCGCGGCGGGAGGGTGCGGTCCGCATCCGCCGGAGGGACGGACAGGTCTTCGTCCTTCGGCCTGAAAGGCAAACGGGATCGCCGCTGGACGTGCCGTCGCTCAACCTGCGGATCTCGCGAGACGACCTGCTGGCGGCCGTCCGCGAAGGACGCCGGCCTGGCTGAGAAGTCCCGGTCGCCGATACTTCCCGACGGCGGTCCCGCTGGTCTACAGCCAGCTCGCCCGCGCTGCTACCAATCCAGCGCTACCAACCTCACGAGCCCGTCCGGCTGCTCGAGCGACACCCGCATCGCGTCACGCACGCTCGCGAATCGCGCCTGCTCCTTCGCCGGAATCGGATCGGCATTCCCCTGCCCGCGAAGCGCGACACTGGGGTTGCGCTGTACACCCCCGACCAGCACTTCGAAGTGCAGGTGCGGACCGGTCGCGAGCCCCGTCATGCCGACGTAGCCGATGGTGTTCTCGATGTTCACCCGCGCCCCGCCCCGAATTCCCTTGGCGAACCCGCGCAGGTGTGCGTACCGCGTGACATACCCGTTGCGGTGCCGGATATCGACGGTGTTGCCATAGCCCGATTTCCGGCCGGCGAAGATCACCGTACCATCGCCAACGGTTCGTACGGGAGTACCCGACGACGCGGCATAGTCGGTTCCCCTGTGCGCGCGCCAGGTCTGGAGCACCGGGTGCTTGCGCCGGCCGAACACGCTGGAGATGCGGCGAAACTGGAGCGGAGCCTGGAGAAATCCGCCGCGCATCGGCTTGCCGGTCTGGTCGAAGTACTTGCCCGTCGCGCTGGCAGTCTCGAAGCGGATGGCTTCGGTGTGCTTCCCGGACAGCGTCATCGACGCCGCGAAGATGGTCCCGATGCGCACGATTCCCTGAGGTCCGGATGCGCGCTCGAAGAGTACGCGGAACTCATCATCCACCTGGAGGTCGCGGCTCATGTCTACGCGATACTCGTAGATGTCCGCGAGGTTGCCCGCGAGCTCCGCACGTGCGCCGGGCGGGAGCAGCTCCGCGGCACTCACGTCCATCGCGCCGTACAGGTTGGAAACGATGCGGCCGCGAACCACGAGCGTGTCTACCACCCAGGGCAGGCGCTCCTCGCGGCCGATCCACCCTGAATCGGTGCGCTCGACGGTCAGCAGGCGGTCGACGGCAAGCTGGAACACTACCGTGGAGGGAATCGAGTCGGAGTCGAGACGCGAGACCATCACAGGCATCCCTGCCCGTGCGCGCCGTGCGTCGAGGGCCGGCACGGCGCTCAGCACCTGCACCGCCGTCTGCCCGAATACACCCCTGCGTGCGAGCAGCGCCGACAGCGTCTCGCCGCTGCCGAGGGTATCGGCCTCGTGGAACCAGAGCGGACGAACCTCGACCGCGCCGAGGGATGGCAGCGGCGCGGGAGGGAGAGGCGGACTGAGTTGGAGAGCTCCGAGGGCGAGAACGCCGATCGTCGAGTAGGCGACCGCTCGTGCGATGGTGTTCGTCAATCCATCTGTCTCCGAATGAAGGTCGGGATCTCCATGTCGCTGAGATCCTGGCTGGGCGGCGCATCCTTTGGCGCGATCACCGTGTTCGTGGGCCCGATGCGGCGCGCCGCGCCATCGTTCGCGGTTCCGATCCGGCCAACCGAACCGCTGTTGCGCTGCGAGCGCGGCGTCGGGAACGGAAGCACGGGGGCACCCCTGGTGACGGGGGGCTCGTGGGCAGCGGGCGACGCCCCTGCTGCTTGACGATCGAACCCCGTGGCGATAACGGTCACGCGGATCTCGCCCTGCATCGCGGGCTCGTGCACCGCGCCGAAGATGATCTCGGCGTCGTCGCCCACGGCGTCGTGGATGATCTCGTTGATCTGGTGGACCTCTCCAAGGGTGAGGTCGGCTCCACCGGTGATGTTGACGAGCACCCCGGTCGCCCCCGAGATGGAGACGTTGTCGAGCAGGGGGCTCGAGATCGCCTGCTGCGCCGCTTCCATCGCGCGGTTCTCGCCGCGGCCGATTCCAGTCCCCATGAGCGCGGATCCACCCGCCTGCATCACGGTGCGCACGTCCGCGAAGTCGACGTTCACGAGGCCGGTCACGCTGATCAGCGACGAGATGCCCTGCGTGGCATGCAGCAGCACCTCGTCGGCCTTCTTGAGCGCGTCCTGGAAGGGGATTCCCTTCCCGACCACCGCGAGCAGCCGCTCGTTCGGAACGACGATCATCGTGTCGACGTTCTTGCGCATCTCGGCGATTCCGAGCTCGGCCTGCCGCATCCGCTTGCGCCCCTCGAAGAGGAAGGGCTTCGTCACGATGCCGACGCAGAGTGCGCCCGCTTCGCGGGCCAGCTCGCAGACGATCGGCGCGGCGCCGGTTCCGGTGCCGCCTCCCATGCCGCAGGTGATGAAGACGAGATCCGCGTTCGCGAGAGTGTGCAGCACCTCTGCACGGCTCTCCTCGATCGCCTGGCGGCCGATCTCCGGGCGAGCGCCCGCACCGAGTCCGCGCGTGAGCTTCTTCCCGATCTGGATCTTGATGTCGGACTTCGAGCTGAGGAGCGCCTGAGCATCCGTGTTGACGGAGATGAACTCGACACCCTCCAGCCGCTCCTCGATCATTCGGTTGACCGCGTTGCCGCCACCGCCGCCAACGCCCACGACTTTCATCCGGGCGCCTGACGTTGCGCTCTCCTCGAGCTCGAAGATCATTGCGAGTGGGACTCCCATGCTGCGAGGGTTGTGACCGGGATCGAGCGGCGGGCGGACCGGCATCGAAACGACGTCGTGAGGCGTTGACCAGGGACGAACACAGTCATGGCCGCCTCCGAAAAGCTCGCCCAATATAATCCCTTTCGCCGGATCGACCACACATTTGACGACCCATCGGAAAAAAGATTACGAGGGCGTAACTGCTGCGGTTATCCACAGATGGGTTGGGGGAAGCAGCTTTGTAACTCTCGCGCGCTCTCCCATAGGGAAGCGCGGGAGGCTATCGTCGCACTGCCCCGAAAAGGCGTCGATTGACCGGGTGTGAAAGCGATCCGGATGATCTCTTCCCGCCCACCGAGCCCATTCTCCGCGCAATCCGGCAGCGCGGCTGTAACCGGCGTCACTTTTTTTGTTGGTCGATCCAGAGGCCGAGGGGGGCTTCGACGGCCGGACTGTGGCGTAAACGCAACGGTCGAAACGGCGCCGACGGCTCAGAAGAAATCCTGGAGCCAGGTCTTCACTCGATCGGTGATCCGATCCACCGTGGCCGGAGTGCGCCCTCCCATGCTCCGCTTGCCCGGGGCAATGCCGCCCAGCGCCAATCGGAGCGCGCCGTACTGCGCGAGTCCCACGACGGTCGCGAAGCGCGGCGCGTCCACCGAATCGCTGAGGCCAGCGAGGTTCTCCGCAGGGGATCCGACGCGAACTCCCGTCCCGAAGACATCGTTCGCCAGCTCGCCCGCGCCCTGCATCATCGCCGCGCCGCCAGTGAGTACCACGCCGGCGCTCAGCTTCCCGGCGTAGCCCGCCGCATCGATGTCGCGCTGGACCAGGTCGAAGATCTCGTCCATCCGCTGATGGATGATGTGCGCGAGCAGCTCGCGTGGAATCTGGCGGCGTCCCTGCGCCGGAGTGCTCGGCAGCTCGAGCTGCTCCGATGAATCGATGAGCGGCTCGTACGCGCATCCGTAGCGCTCCTTCACACGCTCCGCGTCGGCCTGCGTGAGGCCGAGCCCCTGGACCACATCGCTCGTGACGTTGTTGCCGCCGTAGTTCACCGTGCCGAGGTGACGGATCTTTCCCTCCTGAAAGACGGCGATGTCGGTGGTGCCGGCGCCCATCTCCACGAGCGCGACGCCAAGCTCCTTCTCGTCCTCGCTCAGCACGCTGAACGCGCTCGCGAGCGGCTCTAGCACGAGCTCCCGCACGCCGTAGCCCGCGCGCTCCACCGCCTTGCGGAGGTTCATCGCGGGTGAGCTGCCGATCGTGACGAGGTACATCTCCGTCTCGAGACGCATCCCGATCATCCCGATCGGGTCACGCACGCCCTGGTTGCGGTCGACCGTGTACTCCTGCGGGATCGCATGAAGCAGCTCGCGGTCCTGGGGAATGGACTGCGCGCGCGCCACCTCGTGTGCGCGATCGACATCTGCCTTCGAGATCTCGTCGCCGTTCACCGCGACGATTCCCTTGCTCGTCATCGCCTGCACGTGCTCGCCGGCTATGCCGGCGTACACCGCATCCACGCGTGCGCCGGCCATGCGCTCCGCGTCCTCCATGGCCTTCCGGATCGAGCGCGTCGTCTCCTCGATATCGGAGACGACGCCGCGTCGAAGGCCCGTGGTCCGGGCCTGGCCGACGCCCAGGACCTTGATGGTCGGATGTCGCGGGAGGTCTCCCACGACCTCGGCGAGCACGGCGGTTGTCTTGGCCGAGCCTATGTCGAGACCGGCAACGATTCTGTCCGATGTCATGGGAGCCTGGCGATCACGCGTTCACGATAACGAAGGTCGAGCTCCGTCGCTCGCAGCTGCCTGCCGGCGAGGTCGCGCTCGACTGGAAGTATGTCGGTCAGCCGCTGCACCGTCACGTCGGCCATCGCGATTACCGTCACAGTGGCGAGCTCCAGTCGCACCTCTTCTCCCGTGCGGCGCACCTGGCTGATTCGTGCGAACAGTGCAGGATGCGCCGCGCGAATTCCCGCGAGAAGGCGCAGGATGGTCGTATCCCGCGCGGCGAGCACGGGAAGATTGACCGCCGTGCGGCTCGGATCCATGGGAAGGATCACGCCGCGCGCATCGAGCACCGCGAAGCCTGTGCGGGTCGGCGTCACGGCGACCGGGAGGTGTTCCGTCACCCGCGCGACGAGCGTCCCGGGGAGCTTTCGGTGCAGCCGTACTTCGTCGACCTGCGGGTGGGAGCGCACACGCTTCTCGACCGGGCCCAGATCGATCCAGATCGACTGCGATGTATCGACCTGCATCCTCTCGGCGACGTCGGCGGGCGCGAGGTAGCGAAGTCCCTCGATCTCGATCTTTCGCATGCGGAAGAAGTCGAGCCGCGACAGCAGTGCCCTCCCCCACCATGGAGTCGCGCCGACGATCCCCACGACCATGAGGATGCCCGAGATCCGGAGCCAGCGCCGCCAGCCGGCGCCGCGCTTCGGAGCGTTCGCCGGGCGTGCCGGCTGCGCC
>JBGTMW010000484.1:0-9572 GCA_041743365.1 Gemmatimonadaceae bacterium | reverse complement strand
GGCCGCCTCGACAACTTCCTTCGACACCGGCGCGGCCGTGCGGCCTCCATACGATCCACGCGGATTGACGAGCTTCACGAGGATCACGAGCTGCGGCTTCTCGGCCGGAAACATGCCGACAAAGGATGCCAGATGCTCGCGCGCGGTATAGCCGCGGCCGGCGAGCGTCATCCGGGCAGTTCCCGTCTTGCCGGCAAATGCGCCCGCAGTGGTGATTGCCTCCTGCGCGGTGCCGCTCTCGACGACACCGATCAGCATGTCCCGGATCTGGGCGGCGACCTCCGGTTCCACGACTCGACGCACGACGCGGCGCTCGTGCCTGAACAGGGTCGCACCGGCCGAGGAGCGCACCTCCCTGACCAGGGTCGGCTCGAGCAGCTCGCCGCCGTTCGCTATCGCGGCATACGCCGCCGCGAGCTGCACCGACGTGACCGACAGCTCGTAGCCCATGGCGAGCGATGCCGCCGACATCTTCGACCATTGGCGCGGCGCACGGAGGGTACCCGACGCCTCGGACGGATAGGGCAGTCCCGTCGGCATTCCGAAGCCGAAGTCCCGCAGTGTCTCGAACTGTTCACCCGGCGTGAACCTCTCCGAGAAGCGCACCATCCCTATGTTGCTCGAGCTGGCAATCACGTCGCGCAGCGAAAGCTCGGACGAGGGATGGTCGTCGGTGATCGTGCGGCCGTTGGTGATGTAGGTTCCGCCGTGCGTCGCGATGACCTCGTCAGCCTTCGCGAGCCCGCGGTCGAGCAGCCGCGCAGCGAGGAGCGGCTTGATGGTCGATCCCGGCTCGAAGGTCTCCGTCAGCGCGGTGCTCGTGGCGAAGCGGCCATCAGCCTGCACGCTCGCGAGTGCGCGGATTTCCCCGGTGTTGGGATCGATGACGACAATGTCTCCCCCGCGCGCCTCTAGGCGCGCCACGGCATTGGCCAGGGCTCGCTCGGCAATGTCCTGCAGGCGGCGGTCGAGCGTGAGGACGACCGTGTTGCCCGGTCGCGCATCGAGCTTCGAGGCGGACGGAGACGCGAAGGTATTTCCCGAGGCGTCGCGCGCGAGCTGGGCTGCTCCCTGCTCGCCGCGAAGAAGGTGGTCGAGGGAGCGCTCCAGTCCATCGATCGCGGCCCCGGCGTTGTCCACATGGCCGACGAGGCTCAGCGTTCCCCGGGACGCGGCGGTGACGCGCTCCATGGCGGGCTCGGCGTACACGCCGCGCATCCGCGCTATCCCCTCAATGTCGACGGCAAGATACCGCCCGGGAATCGGAACCCACTTCCGCCGGCGGTCGAGCGCGCGGCGGCGGGTGGCGGGAGCGATCCCCAGCCGCGTGAGCGTTTCGCCAAGGGCCGCTCGATCTTTCGGCCGTACTTCCTGGGGCGCGACGTTGATCCGGACACGTGCCCGGCTTTCGACCAGCGGCGTGCCTTCCGCGTCCAGGATGTCGCCGCGCGGGGCCGGAACGCTGGCCTGCGCGAAGTGCTGTCGCTTCGCGCGCGTCTCCCACTCCGCACCCTGCCAGATCTGTAGATGCGCAGCGCGCATGATCAGCGCGATCGCGAAGAGGACGAGGGCGCCGTGGACGATCCCGAAGCGGCTAAGGCGTATCACGTGGAGTTGTGCGCGGCAGAAAGACGAGCTGTGAACCAGTGGCGACGGTGAGCTTCAGGCGCTGTTCGGCGATCGCACCCAGCCGGGCCCGGCTGGACGCAATGCGGATCGCGCTTTCGAGCGTTTCCCGCTCGGCCGCCAGTCCATCGAGCCGTCTTTTCAGCCGCTCGATCTCCTGCTGCTGCACGATGCCGTGACTGCGCCTTGTGATGACGCCTGTAGCCGTCAGAACGAAACCAGCGAGAATGAGCGCGACGATCGAGCGGCCGCGCAGCTTTACGGCGCGCTTCGCCATGCCCTGAGCCTCGCACTTCGCGCGCGCGGGTTGGCGGCGATCTCCTCCGGCGTGGCGGAGAGTCCCTTGCGCGTCAGCAGGTCGCCAAGAGGCCGGCCACGGCATTCGCAGCGCGGCAGCCGCGGAGGGCAAATGCATCGTGCGCTCCACTCACGGAACGCGAGCTTCACGAGCCTGTCCTCGCCGGAGTGATAGGCCATGATGGCGAATACCCCGCCCGGCCGCAGTCGATCGCGAAGCGCCGGAAGGGCTCGCTCGAGGCCGGCAATCTCGTCGTTGACGGCGATGCGGAGCGCCTGGAAGAGCCTCGCGAAGTCACCAGGACCGCTTCGGGGCCCGAGCGCGCCGCGTATCGCGCCGACGAAGTCATCGCTGGTGCGGAAGGGGCGCGTCTGACGGCGCCTGACGACCTCCCGAGCGATGCGCCCGGCGCGGGGCTCATCGGCATACTCGCGGAAGATGCGCACGAGCTCCTCGTCGCTTGCCGAGTCGAGCAGCTTCGCCGCGTCTTCGCCGCCTTCGTCGCCCATCCGCATGTCGAGAGGCGCACCTTCGCGGAAGGTGAACCCGCGGTCGGCACTGTCGATCTGGTGGGAGGATACGCCAAGGTCGAGAAGAATACCATCGAAGGTGTCGTCACGGAGCGCTTCGATCTCGTGAATCGAGGCAAAGTTTCCGATGTACGCCCGGAAGCGGCCGGAGGCCTCGTACTCCGCCAGGCGAGCGCGCGCCGACGCTATTGCATCCGGATCGCGATCGATCCCGACGACGGCCGCACCCTGCTCCAGGAGTGCCGCCGAATGCCCTCCGCCACCAAGGGTTCCATCGCACACGTACTCCGCACCGGCAA
This sequence comes from Gemmatimonadaceae bacterium, assembly GCA_041743365.1. Classification (GTDB taxonomy): domain Bacteria; phylum Gemmatimonadota; class Gemmatimonadetes; order Gemmatimonadales; family Gemmatimonadaceae; genus JANPKQ01. Next base: position 6,819 of record JBGTMW010000484.1, on the reverse strand, counting down.
GCAGCCGGGTAATCTCTCCGACCAGCACGGGCGCGTGGTACGAAGAGTCCCAGCGGGGGCCATGATCGACGGGAGGGGACATACTAGCGACCCTCGCCGCGGAGCGTCAAGCGTGCGATGTTTGGCGACCGCCCTTCGCATCTCCTCACGCCGCGCGCATGCATTCGACGAAAGACATCACGATCATCCTGCATGGCGCACGCGCCGAGCATCCGCCCGTGCGCCATCTCGTCGACTGGGTTCGTGAGAAGGGTCACAACGTGCGCGTCCGCGTCACCTGGGAGAAGGATGACGGTGAGGCTCTCGCACGCGAGGCCGCTGCCTCGGGTGTCGATGTCGTCGTTGCCGCCGGTGGAGACGGGACCGTGAACGAGGTCATCAACGGCCTCTCCGGGAGTGACATCGCGTTCGGAATCATTCCTCTCGGCACGGCCAACGACTTCGCCCGGCAGACGGGCATTCCCATGGATGCCGATCACGCGATGGACGTGATACTTCAGCGCCCTCCGACGCGCATCGACACCGCGATGCTCAACGGCCGGCGTTTTCTCAACGTCTCGAGTGGTGGTGTCGGCGCCGAGGCCACCGCCGAAACACCACCTGATGCAAAGGAAGCGCTCGGCATGTTCGCGTACGCCATCACGGGAGTCCGCAAGCTCGTGGAGCTCAGGCCGCATCGCGCCACCTTTCGCGGTCGCGGGCTCGCTCTGGACATCGAATTCCTCCTCTTCGCCGTCGGCAACGGCAGGTCGACCGGAGGGGGAACGCTCGTCACGCCGCGTGCGAGCGTCATCGATGGCCTGCTCGACGTGTGCATCGTGGAGGACATGCCACGCGCCGACTTCGCGAAGCTCGTGCTGCGTACCCGTCATGGCGATCATGTGGGGAGCAACGGCGTTCATTATGTCCAGGTGCCTTCGATCGACATCGTTGCGGAGGAGGCGATCAGCGTGAACGTCGATGGCGAGCCATCCGATGCGCGTCGACTCGAGTATCGCGCCCGGCCGTCCGACCTGCTGATCCACCTCCCGCATTTACCGGGCGAGGATGACTAGAGCCAGACGGCGCGTCAGTCGGATCACGTGAAGGAAGCGCACCGTATCGCCGTGATCGGGGGCCATTGAACCGCCGCCAAGGACGAAGGCCCGTCGCCACTCCGTGGCGACGGGCCTTCCACTGCTGCGGCGGGCAGAGCCAGCGAACCTACTTGCAGCCCGCCTTGATGACCTGGTTCCAGTACTCCGTCATTCCCATCGCGCCGTTCATGATCTGGCCTGCGGCCTCGGGATTGGTGGAACCGCCACCACGCATCTGAAGCTGGGCCATGTTGGCGTACGACTGGCCGAGTCGGCCCAGCTCGCACATCCGTTCGGGGGTGATGGTCTTCGCGTTCGGCGTGATCTCGCGCTGCGAGATACTGACGGCGGTGAGATACGCGGCGTATCCCGCCTGGAACTTCGCGGAGGGCGACGCAGACAGGGAGTCCGCGAGAGTGAACCAGCGAATCGACTCCTCGAGGGTCTGCCGAGCCTGGACGGCGCGGCTGGCATCGCCGGTGTCGGCGCGCGCAACGCTGAACGCACGCTGACCCTGCTGCAATGCGAAGCTCGCCACCCTGGTCGAGTCCTCACCCGTCTTCGCGGCCGACGCCGCCACTCGCAGTACCGGCCCGACACTGTCGATCTGGTTCAGGTCGATGTAGGTCTGCGCGATGGTCAGGTAGGCGATGATCGCCTCCTGCATGGCGGGATTGATCTGGATTGCTCTCCGCGCTGCCACGATCGACTGCGGAAGCTGGCCGGCTTCACGGAGGAACTGCGAGTGAAGGAGGTGAAGCCGCGCATTCTGCGGGTACTTCGCGAGACCCCGCGCGATCGCCTCGGCCGCCTTCTGTGGCTGGCTGTCAGCCTTGTATGCGGAGGCGAGCACCGGGAAGAACGTCGTGTCGGTCGCGCTCGTATCCGTGCGGATCAACTCCTCGCCAGATGCGATGGCCTGCTTCCAGTCCTCGGTCGCCGTGAGAATGCGAAAGCGCAGGCGAATGAGGTCTGGGTCGCCAGGGTTCGACTCGACCGCTTCGTCGATGATCCTGCGGGCAGGGCCAAAGTTGCGCGACGCGGCAAGCTCGTTCACGACGTTCGTCTGGAGCGTGACGTTGGTCGGATCGGTCGAGAGGAGCGTGGTGAGAAGCTCGGTGCTCCGCTCGTTGTTGCCCATCGCCTTGTATGCGCCGGCAGCGAGGGCGAGACCATGGTAGTTCCGCGGGTCGATCGCGAGCACTTCGTTCACGACGGGCAGAATCGAATCGGGCGGATAGTCGAGATACGAGAAGGCCGAGGCGAGGCAGACGCGGCCCAGAGTCGACTGCTGGTAGGCGGCAATGGCCTGACGGGCCGCAACGACCGCTTCGCTGAACTTCCTGTCACGAACCAGATTCTCGCACTGCCGGACGGCGGGCAGCTGCGCGCGCGCCGCCTTGAAGTGCTCGGCAACCTGATTCATCGCGTGATCGACGCGCCGCGATTCGACCTGCGGAAGCGGCTGGGCCATCTTGGCGTCGTTGGTCGAGACCATCCGCGCGTTGACGCGAATGTTGGACTCCACTCGCTCGACCCTGCCCTCGATGAACTCGTCGGCGCGGAAGCCGACGGCGAGGAGCCGCGCATCGTTGGTGCTGAGAGGATCCTCGTACTTGAAGCCGGCAGGCTCGAGATTCGCCTTGATGTCGCCGGTGGGAATCACCCAGAGCTGCTTCAGCGGAATGGTCCGCGGCAGCCGGTCACGGAGGGTCTCGCCCGCCTCGACCCCAAGGTCCTTGTTGGCACTTCGGAAGGTCACGACGAGAATCGCGTCGGCTTCCGGATCACGGGTAATCCTCCGTTGCGCGTCGAGAGGTGCGACCACTCCGATGGCGAGTGCCGCGGCGAACCCAGACATGAGCGCGATACGATGCGTTGCCTTCACTGTGCTAGCCTCCAGGACGTTGAACAATCAATACACCTCCGGTACCCCGGGGGTCCACGGTTATCGATGGGCGAAGAGGGACTCGAACCCCCGACATCCTGTGTGTAAGACAGGCGCTCTAACCAACTGAGCTATTCGCCCGGAAAAGCTGTGGTTGAGGGGCTTGCCGTTCGGGCTGCACCTGCGATCCCTCGAGGGCTCGGAGGGTCGGAATGCAGAATCCAAGCCGGGCTACCTGAGGATGGCGAGAGGTACGAGGACGCAGTATCCGAGGACCAGCAGAATCGGCGCGAGAGTCTCGCCTCCGCGGGCGAGATCGATGAAACCGACGAGCAGCGTCAGCAGCGCGATCGCCCAGAGGATACCGGAGCGGGACCGCGAGCGAGGGGACGTTTCGGGGGGAGCCATAAGTCGGGAATTGTAGGCAAGTCGAAGCAAGGTGTCAAGTTACGAGATTTCAGGATCGCTCGCCGATCGCTCGGCCGGCGAGCTGTCACGCAGGATCTCCTCGAGCGCGCGCTCCCGCCGAGCCCGCTCGGCCTCCAGCTCGGCTTCCCGCATCGCCTCGAGCCGCTGTCGACGACGGCGACGCTGGAGTCTCTGGAGCGGGATCAGCAGCCCCAGCACCCCTGCTCCCACAATGGCGACATCGGTGACGAGCGCGAGCGCCCCGTACCGACGTCGGGTCCGCGTTCGCCACCGCTCCTCGAAGCCGCTCAGGGTCATTCCATACGCCGCGCGAATCGCCGCGTCCATCGAGCGCGTGCGTCGCCACTGCTCGAAGAACGGAGCGAGGCCGCGCTCACGATCGAGCGCGGCCAACTCCGCCACCGCACGGTACGCCAGGGCGTACGCCCCGGTCGCGCGCTGAGCCCCTGCGTAGAACCCGTCGTTCAACGAGTCGAGCGACGGAATTCCCCGGAGCACGAGGGCGAGGTTGGTGGACAGTGCCTCCTCGCGGCCCCACTCGCGCGCCGCGTATGCGGCGTACCCCTCGTCGAACCAGCGCGGCGGCAGGTTTCCCATGGCCTCCTGTAGCGCGAGATGTGCGATCTCGTGCCGGAGGATCTCGATCGGATTTCCCTCCTCGACCCCCGCGAATCGCCCCTGCATCACGATCCGCTGCGACTGGGGAAAGGCTACCGCTACCCCCCACTCCGGAGCAGATGGCCCGATCAGCGCGCGAAAGCTCGCGGCATCCGGGGCGACATCGATGCGGACGGCTTCACGCGAACGGGGAAGGCCGGGAAAGGTATCGTTGCGTTCGGCGCTCTCGACCATCACCCGGGCGAGGGCGGAGTCGCGCGGATGCGACACAATGGTGAAGCGCCCGCGCACCAGTCGAACTAGATCCGAATCCTGCGACTGGGCGACAAGGGGCGCGATTGCTCCGGCGAGCAGGAGCCCGGCGGCCGCCGCCCTGCGGAGCGAAGTGAGCCCTCGCCCTACCTCACCCGCGGCGGCGCTCCGCCGCCTTCCACCATCGCGAGGGTCTCCGCGCATCGCTTTCCCCATGGACTGAACTTGTTCGCGGTGAACCCATCGCGCCACGCCTGCATGGCCTCCGAGCGCTGACCGTTGAACCAGTGCGCGCGACCGAGCTCGTAGTGCGCCTCGGTGAGATTCGGACCGAGCGCGATCGTCTTCCGGAAGAACGTCATCGCGTCGTCGTACATCTCGCGCTCCAGATACACCAGTCCCAGGTAGAAGTGCGCGTAGAGCGAAGCCTTGCGGTCGTTGTCGAGGCGGATCGCCTTCGAGAGATGCTCGATCGCCTCGCCGAAAATCCCCTTCCGCAGGCAGATGTATCCCACGTTGATGCGCGCGAGCGTATTGCCCGGCTGCCGCATCAACACCTTCTGGAAGTTGAGAAGTGCGTCGTCGTACTTCTCCTGGTACATCTGCGCCCAGCCGAGCAGCGATTCCGCCTGAGGGTCGTTGGGTGACAGCGACAGCGCCTTGTTCAGCGCGACCTCCGCGCCCGCGAAGTCGCCGAGCGAAATGCGGCTCCAGCCCTTCTCGATGAAGGTCGATGCGCCGAGATGGTCTGCGTGCAGCTTGGGCTTCTCTCCCGCGAACTGCGGCGCGTTCAGCGGCGGCGCGGCCGGCGCCACCGCAGGAGAGGGCGCGCTTCGCGCGGCGCCATGGCCATTTCCCCCGGACGTCTTCCACTGCTCGATGAGCTTCTTGATCTCCTCGCGCAGCACGCCGAGCTCGGCGATCTGCTGCTCGACGCCCTTGTAGAGCGCGACGATCTCGGCCTTCACCGCGTCGCGCTCATCGGGCGAGCTTATCTTCGCGAGGCGGGCGGCGATCGCTGCGTGCCGCGTGCGCGCCTCGGTGACGGCGTCAGCCATCGGACCGTCCCGCGTCGTCGTCCCCCGACTCGGCGTCCGGATCCGGAGACGCTGGCTGCGGGGGAGGAGCAGCCCACTCCGGCTCGCCCGCCAGGTGAGCAGAGCGCAGGATCGACCCATCAGGTTGCGGCGGATCGTCGCTGGTCGCGAGAAGCTCGATGGTCGTCGCCGGGTCCTGGCTGCCTCGGATGATCACCAGGTCGCTGGCGGCGGGCACAGGTTCCTCCGGGGCTTCCGGCTCCGGCTCGGGCCTGGCCTCCGGAACGGGAACCGCCGGCGGTGATGCGGGAATGGTGGCGAGAAGCGCACGGTCGAAGGTGAGACGTTCCTTCGTCGCGAGAAGCCGGGCCACATCGAGGACGATGATCAGCCGGTCGTTGCGCCGAAGGATTCCCCGAAGGAACTCGGCGGACAATCCGTCGAACAGTGGGGGCGGCGGCGCGAGCTGCGACCTTCCCAGCGGCACTACCTCCAGCACGGCGTCGACGACCGCGGCGATCCAGTCTCCGCCGGTCGAGAGCACGACGATGCGGGTCGCGCCGTTCGGCGCGGCGGCGGCAAGCTCGAAGCGCACGCGAAGATCGACGACCGGCACCACCTGGGAGCGGTACTCGATCACTCCCTGAACCCAGCTGGGTACGTTTGGAACGGGGGTGGGCTCCGCGTACCGCAATACTCTCTCGACGTCGTTGATGTCGGCTGCGAACAGATCCTCGCCCAGCCGGAAGGTGACGATCTGCGCCAGGGCTCCGAGGCTCATGTCGTCTCCATGATCTGGCCGCTGAGGCACGCGGCCACTATCGCGTCGGGGTCCACTATCGCGATCAGGTCGTTTCCCTGGCGGACCACGCCGAGAAGCACGCCATCCACGTCGTCGATTCCCGGCGCTGGCCGGATGAGCGCAAGGTCGAGCGCGATCACATCGTCCACATCGTCCACGGCGACACCGATGTGCCTGGCTCCCATCCGCAGGAGAAGGACGGTCGGCTCGGCAGCCTGCAGCTCCACACCGAACGCGCGCACCGGCGAGCAGACGGGGATCAGCCGTCCGCGCAGGCTGAACACTCCGAGCATTGTGTCGCGCATCTCCGGGACCCGATACACGTCCGGGCGCTCCACGGCTTCCTCGATCGATGAGAGCGAGGTCGCGAATCGCTCGCTGCCGATATGGAAGGTCAGCAGCTCCTCGATGCCCGCCCGCGCGCGTACCCTGTCGCGCCACGATGCGGCTCCAATCGAGGTGGAGTGACGAACGGGACGGCCGTCCGGATCCTGTCCCGGCCGGTCGGTGGGTGCGATCAGCGACAGATGGAGCTCCTGATGATGGATGCCTCGGGCGGAGCCGTCGGCGAACCCGGGCCCGGCCCTCCCCATATCACGCGCTCCCCCGGCGTCGGGTCACTAGTTCGGTGATTGCCGGGGCGATATCGCCCAGGGCGGCTATCCGATCCGCGCCGGCGGCGGCCAGGGCAGCCTGGGGCATCCCGTAGATGATCGA
>JBGTMW010000483.1:0-3262 GCA_041743365.1 Gemmatimonadaceae bacterium | reverse complement strand
CCGGCTGACGGAGCGCAATGCGGACCCCTCGTTCGCGGCCGGCCTCGCACTGTTGCGGGAGGAGGCGGCGCGCCTGGGAACCAGCGTCGACGCGCTCGCGCTCGCGGCGGTGCTCGCGCAGCCCTGGGTGACCACGGTGCTCAGCGGCGCGGCCACGGCCGAGCATCTTCGATCCAATCTCGGCGCCACCCGGGTGCAGTGGACATCGGCGACAGCGGAGCGGCTTCGCGCCCTGACAATGGACTCGTCCGACTACTGGCGCGAGCGAAGCTCGCTCCGCTGGAACTGAGCGGAACGCTCAGGGGGTCTCGGGATCCGGCTTGTAGGGCTGGTGAAGCTGGACCGGCTTCGACGTCGCCTTCTTCGCCTTGAGGTTGAGCGTTTCGACGAAGAGGGAGAACGCCATGGCGAAGTAGATGTATCCCTTCGGAATGTGCTGGTCGATTCCTTCGGCGATCAGCGTGGTGCCGATGAGCAGCAGGAACGACAGCGCCAGCATCTTCACCGTCGGATGCCGGTCGACGAAGCCCGCTATCGTGCCCGCCGCGGCGATCATCACACCCATCGCCAGCACCACGGCGGTGATCATGATCTCGACCCGATCGACCATCCCGACGGCCGTGATCACCGAGTCGAGCGAGAAGACGATGTCGAGCAGCAGGATCTGGATGATCACCCCCCTGAACGACGCAACGACCCGGGTGGACGCCTCGCCCTCCTCCCCCTCGAGCCGCCCGTGCATCTCGTGCGTGCTCTTCGCGATGAGGAACAGTCCGCCGGCGATCAGGATGATGTCGCGTCCGGAGATCTCCTGACCGAGCACAGTGAACAGCGGCGCGGTGAGTCCGATCACCCAGGAGATGGAGAGCAGCAACAGGATGCGCGTGATCAGCGCGAGCGAGAGCCCCAGCGTCCTTGCGCGCGCCTGCTGCTCCACCGGCAGCTTGCCCGCGAGTATCGAGATGAAGACGATGTTGTCGACGCCCAGGACGATCTCGAGGGCCAGCAGGGTGACGAGGGCTATCCAGGCGTTCGGGTCGGTGAGGAGATCCATGGAGATGGCCGAAGGTGTCGTCGTCGGGCGCAGAAGAGTGAGCTGCGGGGAATAAACTAGCGGCCTGTGACCGTCTCCCGGCAGTCGCGGTTCGGCCTTCGCCGGGAGAGGCACCGCACCGACATCCGCGAGGCTGTTCGGCGCCGGCGTACCGCCAGGTCAAGTGCAGATGAGTACGCTCCGCGCCACCGATACCCCGTGGGCTGAAACCGGCGTGTCCGCTAGCGGGTTAGTGTTCCTGTATGCACACCGATCACCACACTTCCCCCGCCACTCCACGCATCGACCAGCGCGTCGACTCCGCAATCGGCAACACGCCGATCGTGCGGCTCGAGCGCGTCGTCGAACCGGGGATGGCGGAGGTGTGGGTGAAGCTCGAGGGTATGAACCCGGGCTCATCGATCAAGGACCGCACCGCACTCGGCATGATCCTGGACGCGGAAGCGCGTGGTCTGCTGCTGCCTGGGGGCACGATCGTCGAGCCGACATCGGGGAACACCGGTATCGGGCTCGCACAGGTCGCGGCCGCGCGGGGCTACAGGCTCATCCTCTGCCTTCCCTCGCAGATGAGCGAAGAGCGCAAGCGCACCCTGCTCGCGTATGGCGCCGAACTGGTGCTGACCGACCCGGAGCGACGAATGCTCGCCGCGATCGAGGAGGCGGAGAAGATTCGCGATGCGACGGGCGCATGGATGCCGAACCAATTCTCCAACCCCGCCAACCCGCGCATCCATTACGAGACCACGGCGCCGGAGCTATGGGATGCGATGGACGGCCGGATCGATGCGTTCGTCTATGGCTCGGGCACCGGCGGCACGATCGCTGGTGTCGGTCGCTTCCTCAAGGAGCGCCGTCCGGATACGCTCGTCGTCGCGGTGGAGCCGGCGCGCTCCCCGGTGCTCTCGGGTGGCGAGCGCGGCCAGCATCAGTTCCAGGGGATGGGTCCGGGGTTCGTTCCCGACAACTTCGACCGGTCCGTCGTCGACCGCATCATGCAGGCGTGGGAGGAGGATGCGTTCCCTCTCGCACGTCGCCTCGCGCGCGAGGAGGGATTGTTCGTCGGAATGTCATCCGGTGCCATCACCTGGGCCGCGCTGCGCATCGCGCAGGAGCTCGGGCGCTCGGCGCGAGTGGCGATGATCGCGCCTGATTCCGCGTCGCGGTATCTGTCCACGCAGCTGTTTGCCGAGGAGTGATCGAGCCTCGCGCTCGGGGATCGCTCGCATGAGCCCTCCCGAAAGTTCGAGCGCTGCGCGGCTACGCGCCCTCATCGTCTTCGCCCGCGCTCCGCAGCTCGGAAATGTGAAGACGCGGCTGGCAGCGGACGTCGGCGCCGAGGCGGCACTCGTGATCTACAAGGAGCTCGCCGAGCGCGTCATAGGCGCCGTGCAGCGCGAGGACAGCTGGTCTCTCTCGGTCGCGTTCACTCCCGCCGATGTCGAGGGCGCGATGCGCAACTGGCTCGGCGATTCCATCGTGCTCCGGCCGCAGTCGTCAGGCGACCTCGGCGCGCGCATGGCCAGTGCGATCGAGAATGCTCTGGCCGACGGGACGGACCGCGCCGTGGTCGTGGGCACTGACTGCCCCGATATTACCGCGGCCGTCATCGAGGATGCGTTCGCGAGGCTCGAGCACAGCGATGTGGTCTTCGGACCCGCGACCGACGGCGGATACTACCTGGTCGGCATGTCGCGCGTACACCGCTGCGTCTTCGAGGGAATTCCGTGGAGCTCGCCAGGCACGCTGGCGGCATCGATGGAAGGTGCACGCGCGAGCGGCCTCGAGGTCGATCTCCTCGCGGAGCTGAGCGACGTCGATACGGCGGATGACTGGCGTGCGTGGCGCGCGCGAAGCGGTCAGCGACCGCACGCCGCGTCGTAGTCTCGCAGGACCGGAGGCGGCCCCGTCTCACCGAGCAAGGCGAGCGCCGCTCGCATGACCGAGAGCTGACCGGCCGCGTCGTGCGCCTCGCCGAGCGGAGCACCGAAGCGAAAGGGGACCGCGAGCGCACGCGGGATGCCCACGGACTCGGCGATGGAGCGCACGAGCGCAATGCACGTGGTGGCGATGCCGCGCTTCTCCATCACTCCCGCGATCAGTCCCACGGACTGGGTGCACATGGGTCAGATGGGCACGAGCAGCGCGGCCTGCACGCCGTCATCGGCGAGCACCTCCGCCGCCGCGGGAGCGCTGTCGCGCACCAGACGC
>JBGTMW010000482.1:0-1779 GCA_041743365.1 Gemmatimonadaceae bacterium | reverse complement strand
GCCTGCCTGTGCGCGCAGCCGATCGATCGCAACACGGCGGCGATCCTTCGACTCGTCGAGAAAGAGGTTCATCGCCGCGATGCTGTCGGCGAGCGCGCCGTCCCAGCGACCGATGAGCCGCGATACCTGCTCGCGCCGCTCGAGGAGCACCGGCGCAGGCTGCGCCGCCCTCGGCTCGAGCGCACCCGTCCGCGCGAGAATCTGGAGCGCCTGCTCCGCGGGATTCGTCCAGCTCGTGTAGGTGAGGTTGCCGAGGGCGACGATGCCGACGCCGTGTTCCGGGAGCCAGCGCATCAGCGAGCCGAAGCCGGGCAACCCTCCCGTGTGCGACACCGAAGTACGGAAGAGGCAGGTCTGCGCGACGCGGAGTCCGTAGCCGTAGCCACCCGCGTTCAGCGTGACCGTGCCGCTGTTCACATCGCGCACGGCCGTCGCGCCGCTGTACCGCGCCAGCTGCTGCATCTCCCGCAGCGATGAGCGCTTCACGGGGCCCGTCTCCGCACTGTCACGCGGCGGCCATGCATCGAGCATGAACGCAACCCATCGACCGAGGTCGGTGATCGACGTCAGCATTCCACCCATGGCGCCGAAGGCGCCGTCGGGAAGCTGCTTCTCCTCCAGCCACGCATCATCCTGGCGGCGGTAGCCGTGCGCAAGCCGATGCGCCGGTACGCTGGCCGCCTCGAGCGTCGTGACGTTCATGCCGAGCGGCTGGAGGATGCGCTCACGGACGTAGCGGGCGTACGGCATTCCCGAGACGTTGGCGACGATGCGGCCAAGGATGGCGAAGCCGTAGTTCGAGTACTCGTAGGTAAGGCCGGGCGCATTCGAGAATGGAATCCCCGAGCGCATCATCGCCGCCATCTCGGCGTCGGTCGCCGCGAGCTGCTGGTCGCCCCACGGGTTGTCCTCGGGGAATCCCCCGCTGTGGGTGAGCAGGTGCCCGATCGTGATCTTCGGCGCGTCCGATGTCGCGTAGCGCAGCCGCGCGAGCTCGGGCACGTATCTCTCCGCCGGATCCTCGAGCGAGAGCTTGCCCTCGTCGCGCAGCTGGAGGACAGCGAGCGCCGTGAAGCTCTTGGTCATGGAGGCGATGCGGAAAACCGTTGCCGTATCGACCGGCGCGCGGGAGTCGAGCTCGCGAAAGCCCGACGTGCCGACGTGGACCAGCTGCCCGTCGACGACGATCCCGTACGCGATCCCCGGCACCCGCGAGCGTTCGGCAAACGCCCTGATGAAGCGGTCGATCTCCGGGAATGCACTGGCGAGCTTCGCGGCGCGATCGGGATCGGCGAATCGCGCTGGAGGCGCGACGCTGGACGGAGCAAGCTGGGCGTGTGCTGCAACCGGTGCCAGCGCGACCGCCGACGCGAACACTACTGCCAGCCTTGAATTGATCATTCGAATGGCCTGGAACCTCCGCGACTATCGCGGGACACGAAGCACTGCCCGTCCCTCGCCTGTCGCGAAATCGCTCGTGAAGAGTGCGACGGACAGCCGGCCTTCGAGGAGCGCGCGCCGGTTGATAGCGTCGATGAACAGCGTCCCGGTCGCCGACATGGCTTCCGGGCCGGACAAACGGAACACCACGTGTCCGGCACTGGCAGAATCACCGCGAAGCAGCACCACGGCCCGGACGCGGTCCGGAGCGACGCCGGCGATGCGCGTGTCGTAGCGCAGCTCGTTGCGCATGGGGTCGAACACGAAGCTCGTTCGAGCCACCGCGGCTCCGGCGCGCGCGACGGTCGCCATGGTCGGCGGCGCCGGAGCGCGACCGTT
>JBGTMW010000481.1:0-5570 GCA_041743365.1 Gemmatimonadaceae bacterium | reverse complement strand
GTCGATGGCGGCGGCCCGGGCGTGCTGCTCCGGATTGCCCGCCGAGAGTTGCGCGAGGCTGTCCACGAGGTGGCCAAGCGCCCGATGCGCTGCGACTTCCGGCGCGAGCGGGGCGAGGTCCTCCCCGAGAATGAGCGCACGAATCCCGGCGACGCGCTCGGTCGCGAGGGCACGGGCGTGCCTCGCTATGCGCCCGACTTCACGACTGTGGCGGACCCATTCCGACCTCCGGACATCCGCGATGTGGAGCGCCCCGGCCGTGAGCGCGATGCCCCCGATTCCGAGCGCTCCCAGCACCGCCGAGCGTCGCAGCAATGGCAGCATGTCCCGGCGGTCGTGCATGGTCGGCGTGGCGCCGCTCGATCCCACTCGGTTTCTCCCGCGTTCGTGCGCCGGGTGGGCGGCGCAAGGGTCTTCAATGACGAGCCGGGAAGGACCCTGTTACTCGCATTATTGGAATCTTCTAATCACGCACCGGTACACGGTCACGGGCGGATGCCCAAGATAATGCGATGGGGTGGGAACTGGATGCCGGAGGAGGCGATGATTGATTCGTGAGATCCACCGCATTGAAAGGCGGATGGAGGAGGCGACGAGAAATGGTGATCTCGATGCGGCTATCTCTCGGGCGGGGGCAGCGAAGGTGCCCAAATCGCTTGCCGGCGGCCGCTCCGCCGATCATTCTTTACGCTCCGCCTCACCCCCCCAGCCCTTCCCCGATTTGACGCCCGAACGCATCAGAACCGTCATCGTCGATGACCATGCCGACATCGCCCGGCTGGTCGCCAACCGCATAGCCACCCTCATAAGCGAGCGCGCGGCGGCGGGCGAGAAGGCGATCCTCGGTCTCGCGACGGGATCCACCCCCATTGGGGTATACCGCGAGCTGATCCGGGTGCATCGCGAGGAGGAGCTGAGCTTTGCCCACGTGGTGACGTTCAACCTCGATGAGTACTACCCGATGCCGCGGGACAGCATCCACTCGTACCATCGCTTCATGTGGGAGAACCTCTTCTCCCATATCGACATCCGTCCGGAGAACGTTCACATCCCGGACGGCACGGCCTCCCCTGGGGAAGTCGACGACGTCGCCCACCGCTACGAGGACGCTATTCGCCGCGCCGGCGGAATCGACTTCCAGATACTGGGCATCGGCAAGACGGGGCACATCGGCTTCAACGAGCCCGGGTCCGGCGCCGACAGCCGCACCCGACTCGTGCATCTCGATGCGGTGACCAGGCGCGATGCTGCGGCGGACTTCTTCGGCGAGGATTTCGTACCGCGCCAGGCGCTGACCATGGGCGTCGCGACGATCCTGGAGGCGCGCGAGATCGCCATTCTCGCGACCGGCGAGCACAAGGCGAGCATTGTCAGGCGCGCCGTTGAAGGCGAGGTCGATGTCGAGGTCGCGGCCACCTTTCTCCAGTCGCATCCGAACACCACTTTCTACGTCGATCACGCGGCGGCGGCTGACCTCACCCGGGTCGCGACCCCTTGGCTGCTCGACGAGGTCCACTGGACCACGGAGCTGATGGTTCGCTCGGTGGTCTGGCTCTCCCAGCAGACCGGAAAGGGCATCCTCAAGCTCACCCAGCGCGACTACGCCGACCACAAGATGTCGTCGCTCGTCGCGCGGCACGGATCCCCGGGCGCGGTGAACGGGCTCGTGTTCAACATCCTCGGCGCGAAGATCCGCGGGAAGTCGAAGCTGCCCACCGGAAAGCGCGTCGTCTGCTTCTCCCCTCACCCGGATGATGACGTCATCTCGATGGGCGGCATCCTCCGCAAGTTCGTCGAGAACGAGAACGACATCACCGTTGCATACATGACGAGCGGCAACATCGCGGTGTTCGACCACGATGTTCGGCGATACGTGGACTTTCTCGAGCGGCTTGCGGGAGAGCACGACATCGCCCGCGAGAACGTGGAAGCGCTGGCAGCCCGCGTATTCGGCTTTCTCGGCGGCAAGAAGGCGGGAGATGTGGACATCCCGGAAGTGCAGGACCTGAAGCGAATGATCCGCGAGGCCGAGGCGGTGAGCGGGCTGGAGGTCATGGGACTCACGCGCCAGAACGCGTGCTTCCTCAACCTCCCCTTCTACCAGACCGGAAAGGTAGCCAAGGATCCGATCGGTCCCGCCGATGTCGCAATCGTGCGCGACCTCCTGAAGCAGATCCGTCCCGACATCGTCTTCGTCGCCGGAGATCTCTCCGACCCGCACGGGACGCACCGCATGTGCAAGGAAGCGATCGACGCCGCACTGGACGATCTCTGGCCCTCATCGGGCGCGAGCACCGCAGGCTCGCCGCGTCCGGAAACATGGCTCTACCGAGGCGCGTGGCAGGAGTGGCCGATCACGGAAGCCGATTGGCTGGTTCCGCTCTCCCAGGAGGAGCTGCGCCGAAAGATCCAGGCGATCTTCAAGCACCAGTCCCAGAAGGACTCGGCCCCCTTCCCCGGCCAGGACGACCGCGAATTCTGGCAGCGCGTCGAAGACCGCAACAAGGGCACCGCCGAGATGCTCGACAGGCTCGGGCTTGCGGAGTACTACGCAATGGAGGCGTACGTGACGCGGTGAGAGACGCCGATAGCGGCGTGCACGGTCAACCAGTCACGAATCGCGCGAACAGCTCATCCAGCGCCCGGGCCGGATCCTCGCCGAGCCCCTCGTGCACCGGCGACACCTGGAGAACGTCCGACCGCGGCGCTGTCATCCAGTGGAAGCGCTCGGAGGGCGAGACGAGCGCAATTGGCCCCGCCGCCGCATCTCCCTCGCAAATGCTCCGATAGCATCCCAGGTAGCGCGCCAGCAGCTCGGCATCCACATCGGGTGACAGCGCATGCAGCTCGCGGGCGTCGTCGATAGCGCGCATGCCGAGATACTCCGCCGTGCGTGCGTGAAGCACCACACCGATGTTCACGAAAGCGGCGAGGTGCACGTGGGGCACTGCGCGCAGGATGCCGAAGTGATAGGAGACCAGCCCGTCGGCGGTCATCTGCGGGCCGGGAGGCGCAGAGGTGGCGAGGCGAGCAGGGTGGCCCGCGCACTCAGGGCAGCGCCGACGAATTCCCGCGGCGCGCGAAGTCGATCGCGGAGGTATGCGACGTATCGAGCCCGCACGGCGCCCGCCGTGGGGAACTCCTGTTGGCCGGTGTTCGTCGTCAGGAGGGCATC
The DNA here is from genome assembly GCA_041743365.1 of Gemmatimonadaceae bacterium. Classification (GTDB taxonomy): domain Bacteria; phylum Gemmatimonadota; class Gemmatimonadetes; order Gemmatimonadales; family Gemmatimonadaceae; genus JANPKQ01. The sequence continues at coordinate 2,395 of JBGTMW010000481.1, read as the reverse complement.
GGGCACCGATGCAAGGACATCCGAGAGCACATCCTCCGTGATCCGCGACACCGATTCCGAATCCGCGCCCTCGATGTCATCCGCGGCCTCCAGGAGCACGTGGTCGCTGATCATCGGGAACGATGTCCGCGTGCGCGCATCGTCGACGCCGGCCCAGTCGTGGTGTGCGTAGATGGCGGCCCCGTGGTCGATCAGCCAGGGGCGCCTGTTCCAGACGAGGAGGTTCGGATTGCGGTGCGTGCGGTCGGGATTCGTCGCATACGCGTCGAGCCAGACGATCCGGGAGGCGAGTGCACCATCGATCATGTCGCCCGCGGCGCCGGGAGCGAAGTTGAAGGCGCCGTCGAGATAGCGCAGGCCGATGTTGATCCCGTGGCTCGCCCGGAGAAGGTCGCGGATCTCCGGATCCGGCTCGCTCCGCCCGAATGGCTCCGGCACATCCACCAGTGCGAGCTCGGGGGTCGGGAGGCCGAGCGCGGTCGCAAGCGATCCGACGACGAGCTCCGCTATCAGCGCCTTCGCGCCCTGCCCCGCACCCCGGAACTTCACGACGAACATGCCTCCATCCGTATCGATCACCGCCGGCAGGGAGCCGCCCTCGCGGAGCGGTTGCAGGTATCTGAGGGCGGTGAAGAGAGGGAATGCCGGCACGCGTCGCACGGAATGGTGTGAGAGTTCGAGTCAATCATAGCATGAGTGGCTCGCAACGTGCACCGGCCGCAACTGCACCACACGCCGCCGAATACATATGGTCGCACGTCACGATGTCGACGTAAGCCAGCGGCGTCTCACCCCAATGGAGGGCACGTGAGCCACTTCCTGCTTCGCTCCACGTTGACCGCGGCACTCGTCGCCGTCGCATCCGCCTCGGGCGCTGCCCAATCTCCCGCGAAAGCAGAGGCATCCGCCTCGCCGGACACCCGGGCCAGGTCTGCGCCCACCATCATGGCTCCCAGGCTGGACACCGACGTCGCCTTTCGTCCGGTCCGTCAGGAGGTCGCCCCGACGGCCGTGCGCCGCCGCATGGCTCGTCCGACCGTTCTCATGATCGTCGGGGGCGCACTCATCATCACCGGCGTACTCGTGGGGGATGACGCCGCGCCCATCCTGATCCTGGCGGGCGCCGGAATCGGCGGCTACGGTCTGTACCTGTACCTGCAGAACCCGAACGCGCGGCTGCGGCACTAGCCACCGCGGAGTAGCCCGCTCCGGGGGCGGCCCGAGCTGACTGAAAGGTTGCGCTCGCGGCGAAAGCGGAATATCGTCGATGCTCCGCACTCCCCCCCGGAGCCCCGCCATGGCCCAGACGCGACTCACCCGCATCGGGAAGTACGAAGTCGAAGCGGTAGTCGGCGAAGGAGCGATGGGCGTCGTGTACTGCGCGCTCGACACGATGCTGAACAGGCGTGTGGCCATCAAGGTCATGAGCGACGCCATCGCGCAGGACACCGACCTCCGGGAGCGCTTCCTTCGCGAGGCCCGCGCCGCGGGCTCCCTCCAGCATCCGAACGTCGTCACGATCTACGACTTCGGGGAGGTCGACGGACACCTCTACATCGCGATGGAGTACGTCGAGGGTGATGATCTCGAAGATCTCATCAAGACGAAGATCCCGCTCTCCCTGGAGGCGAAGCTCGAGCTCATCATCGGAGTGCTCCAGGGACTCTCCTTCGCTCACAAGCGTGGAGTGATTCACCGGGACATCAAGCCGGCGAACATCCGCGTCGATGCCGAGGGCAAGGCGCGTCTCATGGACTTCGGCGTCGCCCATCTCGCCTCATCGGACATGACGCGAACCGGCGTGATGCTCGGCACGCCGAGCTACATGGCGCCCGAGCAGATACTGGGGGCGCCCGTATCGCCGGAGACGGACATCTTCTCGGTGGGCGCGGTGCTCTACGAGCTGCTCACGAACGTCCGCCCCTTCCGGGGCGACACCCTCCAGACGCTCATGTACCAGATCCTGAGCACGATGCCCATCGCCGTCGAGACGATAGCGCACGGGATCCCGGAGGGGCTCAATCGCATCGTCATGCGCGCTCTCCAGAAGGAGCCGAAGGCGAGATACTCGCACGCGCTGGAGATGGCTGACGAGCTCTCGGAGATCCGTAGCTCGCTGGCCAATGACGGGAACACCACCTACGTCTCCCTTCGCGCGACGATCGACTCGGCGCTCGCGAACAAGCATGCGGTGGAGAAAAGACGCGTGCGTCGCCGGAAGGCGACATCGATCGCCGGGGGCGTGTTGATGTCCGCGGCGCTCATCGCGGTCGTCTGGATCGTCGCGCAGCCCGGTCCGGCCAGCAGTGCGCCTGATTCGGTCACGTCCACGACAGTCGCATCAACGATCGATCCGACGCTCTCACAACCGGCGGCGCCGCAGCCGCCGGCCGCC
>JBGTMW010000480.1:0-19054 GCA_041743365.1 Gemmatimonadaceae bacterium | reverse complement strand
CGACGACTCCGCCGCAGCAAGCGCGGACCGCGCACGGCCTTGTGTCGCGACAATCCCGGCGGTGTCTTCCCGCTGGCTCGCCAGCGCCGCGATCATGCGCGCGCTGTTGTCGCCGCGACGCGGGACCAGCAGGAGAACTATCAGCGTCGCGATGAAGGCGACCGTGCCGACGATTCCGATGAGGACGGGGCGCCTGGTGGTGTTCCGCGCACGGCGGGCGAACCAGTTACCGTCCCGAGCCAATGGTTCAACCATGGAGGGTCGAGCTGTTGGCCAGGAGCACCGGCGTGCCAGTCATGCAACGACTATATCGTTCGCAGGCGGGATCGGGATAGGGAGTAGGAGAGGATCACTCTCCTACTTCCCTCCCACACCACCGGACATGCGGGTCCGCATCCGGCGGTTCGGTGAGTTGATGTTCACGAGGGTGCCAGTCGCGGCACTCCGAGGGACTCGAAGTATCCGCCAGGCAGCGCGATGTGAAGCGCCTTGTGGGCTGCCACATGCCACCAGCTTTGCCCGAACCGAGCGGCCATGCCGAGCGCCGCGCCGCCCACTCCACGGCGGTGCAACTCCCGGTAGATCGTTCGGCCGCGCTTCCACTGCTTGAGCATGAGCATCCGCAATCGGCGGTGAAGCCACTTGTCCACGTCGGCGAAAATGCCCGGCGTGTCGGCGAGGCGGAAATACGCCTTCCATCCCACCAGATAGCTTCGCAGCTCCGTCACCACCTGACCGAGGCTGCGTCCGCCGTTCCGGCTCGTGATCTGCCGGACTCGCTCCTTCATCGCCTTCAGGGCCTTCGGGGCCACGCGGCGTTTCACGATCTTCCCCGGCGCGACCCAGAAGCTGAAGCCCAGAAAAGCTCGTTCCCACACCGGCGCCACCGCGCTCTTGGCCGGGTTGACCCGAAGTTCGAGTCCCGCGTACAGGCCCACCAAGCCCTGCATCACGCGCTCGCCCGCTCGCTTCGACCGCACATACACGTTGCAGTCATCGGCGTAGCGCACGAAGCGGTGCCCGCGTCGCTCCAACGCCTTGTCCACCCCGTCCAGCAGCACATTCGCCAGTAACGGCGACAGAGGGCCGCCCTGAGGCGTCCCTTCGTGCCGCTCCTGCACCACCCCGTTGCACATCACGCCTGCGTCGAGATAGCGCCGGATGAGCCTGAGCACCCGTGCGTCCGCGATCCGTTTCACCAACTTCCCCATGAGCACATCATGGTTGACGCGATCAAAGAACTTCTCCAGATCGACGTCCACCACCCAGCGACGGCCGCTCTGCACGTACCGTTGCGCCTGACAGACCGCGTCATGCGCCGACCGGCCCGGCCGAAAGCCAAAGCTGGACTCCGAGAAGCTGGGATCGAACTCGGGTTGCAGGACCTGTAACACGGCCTGCTGGATGAACCGATCGAGCACGGTCGGAATGCCAAGCTGCCGCACGCCGCCGCCCGGCTTCGGAATCTCACACCGCTTGACCACGCTCGGCTGGTAGCGGCCCGTGAGCAACTGCTCCCGGACCACTGGCCAGTGGTCGCGTAGACAGGCGGGGAGTTCGTCGACCGTCAGTCCATCCACGCCGGGGCTCCCCTGATTCTGCCGCACGCGTTTCAAGGCGCGCAGCAGATTCCCCCGCTCGACGATCCGATCCATCAGATCGCCGTCTCCCGAGCGCTCGTCTCTCCGGACCGCCGCCGCAGCTTCACCACTCCGCTCTAATCTCGGGGCTTCACCCCTACTCTCCAGCGGTAGCTCGAACTGATCGTTCGACATCTGGTGCCCGGCCTTGGCGTGGTCCACAGGCGATTCGCTCTCCTCACCGTTTGGTCCTTCCCGGCGGTTCGACACCGGTAGTATGACCGCTGCTGACTTCTCACTCCGCCCGCGTCAACTCCGGGACGCGGCGTCCGCCTTTCAGCGGCAAGGTGAGATCTCCCCAGGTAAGAACACTGGCTGTCCGTCACACGAGCGCCGGATCTACGCCGCCTGAGCCTTGATCGCGAGAGCTTCGCGGTCACATGCCCGCTCGCCCTGCTCGGCAACGCCTCCTATCCGGTTTCTGTTCGTCGCCCCGTGACGCTCGATCCCCGCTTCTTTCAGCGCAGTCCTCGCGGCGCTACGCCTTGCGGTTCACTCGGGTCCCTGCGATCAAGTTCCCAGAGGACTTTCACCTCCAAACCAGTGCCCATGCTGGGCACACATAGCAAAAGGCGGAAGCGTCGATCGCTTCCGCCTTCCATGGTTCGTGCTGTCGTGCGGTTGATCGCGACGGACTACTGAACGGTGAGCACGCCCGTCATGCCGAGCGCGATATGCGGCTGGCAGTGGAAAGGGTACGTACCCGGCTTGATTCCGCCGAGGGAGAGCGTGTGAGTCTCGCCGACGGTGTTCTGATAGGGGCTTTCCAGGTCCATGGAACCGGCGGGCATGTTGGCCCGGAGCTGCGACTCGACATCATCCGGAATCTTGGCGGGATCGAAGCCGAAGTTGTGCGGCATGCCGGAAAGGGTGGTGAAGCGAATTCCGTCGCCCTGCTTGACGGTGATGTTCGCGGGGTCGAAGCGATAGCTGTTCCCGTCGAGGATCATCTTGACTTCGTGCGTCGTTCCCGTGATCGGCATGGCGGTCGCAGTTCCAGCGCCTGCCCCACCTGCTGCGCCGGCTGCCGGAGCAGCGGTCGTTGTGTCGGTCGTACCAGCGTCGCCGCCGCCACAGGCGGCGAGGACGATTGCGCTTGCTACGAGCGCCATTGCATTGAAACGCATTGCTTGAAGCCTCCAGAAGTTCGTGCGAAACGACGACCAAATGAGATGACCTGGTTACGCAGGTCCGTATTTCAGGGTATTGTGAATTTATTCACAAGCCCCGTCAAATGCAAATGGCCATCGCACGCCCTATGCCGACAGAGCGACGGCTCGCCGACTTTCATTCCCTGGCGCGTTGCGACGTCATTGACGGGGTCGCTGCGCCGCGATAGGTTCGTGGCGTGACCTCCGCCAGCTTCCTCCACCATTTCGCGCATCACCACGGCCCAACGGGTCGGGGCAATGCGCGCGTGCCGGAGTGACCGGGTAGGGTTCACACCGAAACGCTATTGCCACGGCCCGTCCATCAGGACGGGCCTTTTTTTTGTTCTCCGCCCCTGGAATCTCCGAATCCGATGCTCAAGATAGCCCTGCCTAACAAGGGACGACTCTCCGACGACGCGCGGGATCTCTTCGCGGACGCCGGACTGGAAGTGCGTTCCCGTGGCACTCGCGCCCTCACCGCTTCGCTCGGGGGCGAGTTCGAGGCGATTTTCGTTCGGGCCCAGGACATACCGGAGTTCGTGGCTGATGGCGCCGCAGATGCAGGCGTCACCGGCTGGGACCTCGTCACCGAGTCGGGACGCGAACTCGAGACGCTACTGGACCTCGAGTTCGGGGCGTGCCGGATCGTCGTTGCCGCGCGCGACGACAGCGAGTACGCGACGATCGACGACATATCGGGCGCCCCGCGTGTTGCGACGGTCTTTCCCCGCCTCACCCGGCAATTCTTCGCGGCTGCGAACCGCAACGTCGAGATAGTCCCGATTTCGGGCGCCGCCGAGATCGCTCCTCACCTGGGGATCGCCGACATTATCGTCGACCTGACGTCCACGGGCTCGACGCTGCGCGTGAACGGACTCAGGGAGATCGCGACGGTTCTCGAATCGAGTGCGCGTCTGATCACTGCCGGGGGTCGTCCCGGGGATAGCTCCGCCCTGGACAAGCGGAGATCCCTCGACGAGCTGGCGACGGCACTCGCCTCCGTGATTCGTGCGCGCGACAAGCGATACCTCATGGCGAACGTACCCCGTGCTGCCCTCGATCGCGTGAAGGAGGTTCTGCCCGGCATCAACGGCCCGACTGTAATCGACATCCTGAACGGCGGGACTTTCGTCGCCGTGCACGCGGTGGTCGCAGCCAGCACGATCTACCGGACGATTGCAGCACTGAAAGCCGTGGGGGGCTCAGGAATTCTCGTCACGCGCATCGAGAGGCTGATGCCATGAGCGATTCGATGCTCCGTTTCGTAGGGTCACTCGCGTCCCTTCGTCGACAGCGCGAAATTCTCCGCGAGCTCGTCGATCGGACGACGTCCGACGACGCAGCGGTGCATGCCACCACGGCTGCAATTCTCGACCGCGTTCGAAAGGGTGGCGATGCTTCGCTGCGCGAGCTTGCCCGTGAGCTCGACCACGTGGAGCTCGCGTCACTCGAGGTATCGCGCCGCGCGCGGCGTGCGGCGCTCGACGATCTGGCTCGCCCACTTCGCACCGCGCTGGAGCGCGCAGCCGCGAACATTACCTCCGCTCACATGGCTTTCATGCCCACCTCGACAGAGGTCGAGACGGAGCCGGGAATCGTGGTGGGCCGACGTCCCGACCCACTGTCTGCTGTCGGAGTCTATGCTCCCGGCGGCCGCGGCGCCTATCCAAGCAGCGTACTCATGGGGGTGATTCCTGCCCGGGTCGCGGGAGTGGGAACGGTGATCCTGTGCTCACCCCCTGCACCGAACGGGACTCCGTCCGCGGTCGTGCTCGCCGCCGCGGAGATTGCTGGCGCGGATCGTGTCTTCGCCATCGGTGGCGCCGGAGCTATCGGGGCCATGGCATACGGAACCGAAACGATTCCGCGTGTGTCCCGAATCGTCGGACCGGGCAATGCGTTCGTGGCCGAAGCGAAGCTGCAGGTCCAGGCCTCCGGAACCGTGGCTATCGACTCCCCCGCAGGCCCCAGCGAGCTGCTCGTGATCGCCGACTCGAGCGCCGACCCTGCCGCGATTGCGCGCGAGATGCTTGCCCAGGCGGAGCACGATCCGCGGACCGCCGTCGTCCTCGTCGCGGATGATGAGATACTGGCACGTGCGACCCTGGATGCGATCGCCGAATCTCTCCCGGACCAGCCGAGATGGGAGATCATGGCGGCGGCTCTCTCCAGCCGTTCGGCGGTTCTCTGGGGAGCCACCATCGATGAGGCGATCGACTTCGCCACCGAGTATGCTCCCGAACATCTGCTGCTTGCCGGCGCCCGAGCAGAGTCCCGGCTCGATGACATCCGGAATGCTGGAACTGTCTTCGTGGGCGCACAGAGCTCGGTTGCATTTGGAGATTACATGACGGGCGCCAACCACGTTCTACCAACCGGCGGAGCCGCGCGGAGCTATTCCGGCCTGTCCACGGGTGACTTCGTTCGCTGGACGAGCTATCAGCGCGTCAGCCTGAGCGGCGCCGCGGCGCTCTCGCGCGATGTCGCCGCGATCGCCGAGGCCGAAGAGCTGTACAGCCACGCGCTAGCTGCCCGGGCGTGGGAGACGCCCTCATGACGTCGAGCTCCACGTGCCCGGCGCTGCCAACACCGCTCGAGCTCGCAAGGGCGGCCTACAGGGACATCTCGCTCTATGCCCCGGACAGGTCACCGTGCGCGGTAGACCTCAGCGACAACACGAATCTGTTCGGCGTTCCGCCGGCCGCGCTGGCACTGCTTCGCGGAGCGGCGGAATCGACTATCAGCCGGTATCCGACGCTCTACGCCGGTGGTCTCAAGGCGGCGCTGGCATCGTATGCCGGCGTGAATCCTTCGGAGATCGTCACCGGATGCGGCTCCGACGACGTTCTGGATTCGGCGATTCGTGCGGTCTCCGAACCCGGTGACACGATCGCGATGCCTGATCCTTCCTTCGCCATGATACCGATCTTCGCCAGGATGAATGCTCTGCGTCCGGTCGAAGTCCCGCTCAGGGCCGACCTGGACATCGATGCGGATCGTCTTCTGAAGACCGGCGCGCGCATCATCTACATCTGCTCCCCGAACAACCCGACTGGTACGCGAGCGAGCGACAAGGCCGTTAGGCGAATCCTCGATGAGGCGCAGGGACTCGTGATCCTCGATGAGGCGTACGCGGAGTTCGCCGGCGCCGGCTACGTCGGCGAGGCACCCCGACACGATCGACTTCTGGTGGTACGCACACTATCGAAGGCGTTCGGCCTGGCTGGCCTGCGCATTGGTTATGCGGCCGGCTCGGCTCGACTCATCGCGGAGGTCGAAAAATCCCGCGGGCCGTACAAGGTCAGCTCGCTCGCGGAGCGCGCCGCGACCGCGGCGCTGACGGAAGATCGCCCGTGGGTAGAGGCGCACATCGGCGAAGCTCTTCGGATTCGTGAGCGGCTGGTGGCCGAGCTGCGTGCCATGGGGCTCGAGCCGATCCCCTCCGAGGCCAACTTCGTTCTCGTGCCGGTGCGGGGCGCGGCAGCAATCGGAGCCGCGATGCGCCGTGCGGGAGTCGCTGTGCGTCCGATGCCGGCCCTCCCGGTGATCGGCGATGCTCTGAGGATATCGATCGGGCCCTGGCCCATGATGCAGATCGCCCTGGACGCGCTTCGCGCGGCGAACACGTGAGAGCCACGATATTCGACTACGGGGCGGGCAATATGCACTCGCTGGCGAAAGCCATCGAGCAGCCAGGGATCGCTGTCCGCCTCGAGGCCGACCCTGTCAGGGCTCTCGAGACCGATGTTCTCATTCTCCCGGGGGTCGGAGCATTCGGTGCAGCGGCGGCGCGGCTGGCACCGGGCCGCGATGCGATGCAGGTCGCGCTCCGGGATGGTCTTCCCTGCCTCGGCATCTGCCTCGGCATGCAGCTGCTCTTCGACCGAAGCGAGGAGGGCGAGGGCGAGGGGCTTGGCGTGGTTCCGGGACTGGTGAGGCGCATCCACGCGCGCAGAACTCCCCACATCGGCTGGAACACCATCAACGAGGCTACCGATCCGCTCTTCGTGTCGGCGCCGCTCCCGATCGCCTACTTCGCCAACGGATATGTCTGCCAGCCCTCATCGAGCGACTCGGTGATCGCCTGGAGTACCCATGAATCCGACCGGTTCGCCGCAGCGGTCCGACATGGGAGCGTCGTCGGTGTGCAGTTCCATCCCGAGAAAAGCTCGGGCGCCGGAGTAAGATTCGTTCACGCGTTCCTGGAGCAGGCGCGCCGATGATCGCCATTCCCGCTGTCGACCTCCGGGGCGGCGCCTGCGTTCAACTGGTGGGTGGAGCGTATGAGCAGGAGCGCGTGCGCCTCGAGGATCCCGCATCGGTCGCCAGGTCCTGGGCCTGGTACGGATTCCGTCGCCTTCACCTCGTCGACCTCGACGCTGCGACGGGTCGCGGAAGCAACGAGGAGCTCGTTCGGGAAATTCTCGGCGATCACTCCATGGAGGTGCAGGTGGGCGGCGGCGTGAAGAGCGGCGAGACGATCGAGCGCCTGCTGGCGGATGGAGCACAGCGAGTCGTCGTTGGAACCAGGGCGCTCGAGGAAATGGAGTGGCTGGCGGAGATGACGTCGCTCTTTCCCAACGAGCTGATCGTTGCCGCAGATGTGCGAGACCGTCGCGTAGTGACCCGGGGATGGTCGCGAACGCTGCCGCGGGACATCATGGACGCGGTGGCCGAGCTCAACGCGCTTTCTCTCGCCGGCATTCTGGTCACTGCCGTTCACAAGGAAGGACGCCTGGGCGGCACCGATCTGCCCCTCATGGAAGATGTCGCAGAGCTTTCGGAAGCGCCGGTGATAGCCTCCGGAGGAGTTACCACGATGGACGACCTGCGCGCGCTTGCCGATCGGGGCATCGCGGGAGTCGTGATTGGCATGGCACTCTACACCGGCGCGCTCGACCCGCGTCTCGTCGCCGAGGAGTTTTCGGAATGACCACCAATACGTGTGAGATGGAGGAGAGGTCCAGATGAGCGTGATCATCCGGGAGACGAAGGAGACCCATATCCGCGTGCAGGTGGAGCGCGGCAGCGGAGCCGCCACGAGTGAGACCGGTGCCCCTTTTCTCGACCACATGCTGGTGACGCTGGCCCGCTACTCCGGGCTCGACATTTCGGTTGCCGCGACGGGTGATCTCCGACACCACCTCATCGAGGACGTCTCGATCGCACTGGGCGCTGCCATCGCTGCGATCGTGCCGCCGACAGCCGCACGGTACGGCGACCGTGTCGTGCCCATGGACGATGCACTCGTGCACGTTGCACTCGATCTCGGAGGAAGGCCGTACTATCGCGGGCCGCTTCCGAGCTCGCTGTACGACCACTGGATGCGTTCCTTCACCGACAATGCCATGGCGACGCTGCACGTGCGTGTGCTCCGCGGAACTGATCGCCACCACATCGTCGAAGCGGCGTTCAAGGCGCTCGGCCTCGCTCTTCGCGACGCGCTCGTCGAGGGAGGGGCGGTATTCAGCACCAAGGGGGCTGTGTCCCTCGAGGCCGAGTAGTGCTCAGCCGCCGGATCATCGTGTGTCTCGACGTACAGGGCGGGCGCGTCGTGAAGGGGGTTCAGTTCCTCGCACTGCGCGACGTCGGCGATCCTGTCGAGCTGGCCGCGGCGTACGAGAGGGAAGGGGCCGATGAGATCGTGTTTCTCGACATCTCGGCCAGCGTGGAGCAGCGTGGCACGCTGCTCGACATCGCACGAAGCACGGCGGAGCGACTCTTCATTCCCCTGACCATCGGTGGTGGCGTGCGAAGCGCCGACGATGTCGGACGTGTCCTGCGAGCCGGCGCCGACAAGGTGAGCCTGAACTCGGCCATGGTGGCGAACCCCGAGATCGTCGCGCACTCTGCCGAGCGGTTCGGATCCCAGTGCGTCGTCGCGAGCATCGATGCGAAGCGCGAGGGGGGTGGGTGGAGAGTATTCACACATGGAGGCCGCACCTCAACGGATCTGGATGCGGTTGCGTGGGCCCGTGAAGTCGTGAATCGGGGCGCGGGAGAGATCCTGCTCACGAGCATCGATCGCGATGGCGCGAGAGGCGGTTACGATCTCGAGCTCACCCGTGCGATTGCGAACGCCGTCGGTGTGCCGGTCATCGCCTCGGGTGGAGCAGGTAACGCCGAGCACGTTCGCGCAGCCCTGGTCGAGGGCGGTGCAGATGCCGCCCTGATTGCCGGAATCGTTCATGACGGAGTCACTACCGTGGGGGCCATCAAGCAGGAGCTCCGGGTGAATGGTGTCCCCGTCCGGAGTGCCGCTTGAGCGACTCCGCGGAAACGTTGATGCAGGGAGCAGCCGAGCTTGCGAAGCTCACGGGGAACGTCGCCCAGGAGTATTTCCGGTGCGATATCGCCGTGGAGACCAAAGGTGACGGCAGCCCCGTGACCATCGCCGATCGGCGTTCGGAGGAGATCGCCCGCAAATGGGTTGCGCGTCGGTTTCCCGGCGATGGCATCCTGGGCGAGGAGTTCGGAGTCGACCGGCCCGATGCCCTGCGCCGGTGGATCATTGACCCGATCGATGGAACGAAGGCGTTCATCCGCGGAGTCCCCCTGTGGGGGACTCTGGTAGCGGTGGCTGAAGGATCCCGTGTGCTGGCAGGCGCCGCCTTCTTTCCGGCGGTGAACGAGTTGGTGGTCGCAGGGCTGGGCTGCGGATGTTGGTGGAACGACGCACGCGCGTCGGTCTCGGGCATAGGACAGATCCGCGAGTCGACGATCCTGACGACCGACGATCGCTTTCCCGACCATGCCGATCGTCGCGCCGCCTGGGCCGCGCTCTCGTCGAGTGCGGCTGTCTGTCGAACCTGGGGGGATTGCTACGGCTATCTTCTCGTGGCGACGGGACGTGCCGAAGTCATGGTCGATGACATCGTATCCCTCTGGGACGCTGCCGCGTTCGCACCCATCATTGCGGAAGCGGGCGGACTACTCACTGACTGGAAGGGCGAGGACACGCCCTTCGGCGGTGATGCAATCGCGACGAATGCAGCGCTCGCACGGGAGGTACGCACAGTGCTCGGCGTCAACCTGCGGCCCGAGGCAACTCGGCAATGACTATTCCGCGCTTCCTCGATGTTTCGACGCTCGACTTCGAGAAGGGAGGCGGGCTGGTGACTGTCATCGCACAGGACTCGGTTACCGGTGCGGTGCTCATGGTCGCACACGCGGACCGCGAGGCGCTGGTGCGAACCATCGAGACCGGCGAGATGCACTACCGCTCACGCTCGCGCGGCCTGTGGAGAAAGGGAGCGACCAGCGGCAACGTCCAGCGAGTGGTTTCCCTCGTTGCCGACTGTGACGGCGACGCCGTGCTCGCGCGCGTGAGGCAATCCGGACCAGCGTGTCACACTGGAACGGTGAGCTGCTTCGGGGATGCCCCGGTTCCCGCCGACAGCCTTTCCGCACTCAGCGCAACGATCGCGGACCGCGCAAAGAGCGATTCCGGGCCGAATTCCGGGTCCAGCCCGAGCTACACGAAGAGGCTGCTCGGTGACCGGAACCTCCGCCTCAAGAAGATTGGCGAGGAAGCCGCCGAGCTGGTCGTCGCACTCGCGGATCACGACCGGGCTCGCGCCGCCGAGGAGGGAGCGGATCTGCTCTTCCACATGATGGTCGGCCTTCACGATGCCGGAATATCGCTGGATGATCTCCGGCGTGTCCTGGCCGCGCGGTCGGAAGCGTCGTCGGGAACACTGCCGGGATGAGCGCGGCGGCAACGGTACGAACGCGGAAGGCCATCAGAACCGGGTGAGCACGGAGCGCGATGATTTCGTCGTGTTGCCTGCGTATGCGATTCGCGCGTCGGGTCAGAACCGGGTCAGCAACGAGCGCGATATTTTCGTCGTGTCGCCTACGTATGCGAATCGCGCGTCGCGAAGGTACAGCCGTGAAACCCGCCGAATGTCGTCCGGGCCGACCTTCCGAAGCTCTTCCACGAATGCTTCCGCGGTCCTGTAATCTCCCTGATACAGCTGGGCACGCGCCAGGAAGTCGGCCTGCGCGGCGTTGGTTTCGTTGTCCAGGAAGTACTCGGTAATGAACTGCTGGACGAGCTCCGACAGACCCTGACGGCCGATGATGTCCTGCTGCATCGATTCGATCTCCTCGCGGATGAGTCCGAGAGTGAGATCGGGAGATACCGTGGTGACGTAGATGCCACTTGCGGAAAGTGCTCGCTCGAGGAATGGCGCGCTGACCGCGTACGTCAGATTCCGTCGGGATCGGATCTCTCCGAACAGCCGGCCCGAAAGAACGGCGCTCGCCACCCGGAGCGCGTGATAGTCGCGCGTGTTCGTAGACTTCGGCCCGTGAAAGAAACCGAGAACATAGTTCGTCGGAAGCTCCCGGTGCTCCACGACAAGGGCGTCCCCTCGCACCGTGGGCTCTGGCGGCGCGACCCAGGCGTAGCTTCCCCGCGGAAGCGTTCCGAGCGTCGCACGCACGAGACCTTCGACACGTGCCCGCTCTACCTGGCCGACGATGACCAGTAGAATCCGCGACGTCGAAATCTGTTCGGCCTGATATCGGAGCAGGTCGGCTCGAGTGATCGACTCGAGGCTCTGCAGCGTGCCCAGCGGCTCGATCGAGTATGGGTGATCGACGTAAGCGATGCTGTCAGCGAGAAAACTGACGAGAGCATCGGGATCATCCCTGCGCTGACGCACGGCTGCCATGATCTGTGCGCGCACGAGCTCCACCGCGGTAGAGTCGAGCGTCGGGGCAACGAGCCGATCTGCGAGGATGGCCCAGGTCGAGTCGAACGTTGCGCTTGTGGCATGAAGTCCCAACCGCGTCCAGTCGCGGCTCGCGGCGACGTCGATCGCGCTGCCGAGCGCCGCCATCCTTCGACGCAGGGTATCGAGAGGGTAGCGACGCGTGCCGTATCCGGAGACCTCGAGCAGCAACTGCTCGATCCCTGCGTTCGCCGGCGCCAGCTGGCGCGTTCCACCGAGCAGGTAGATGTTCGCCGCCACCACATCGTTGGCGGTCACATACCGGTGGATCACACGGATGCCGGCCACCTCGTACGTCGTGGTTCCGCTGTCGCTGGCAGGTCGCAATCCGGCGGTTACCGACGCTGGCCGTGACTGCGCCCCGGCAACCGGGAAGGCTATCACGCTGCCGAGGGCGCCGCACGCGGTGGCCGCTGCTGCGAGAGTCTGCACGGTGCGGCAGGCGCGGCGGAGGGATCCGCGTCGACGCGGCAAGGCTCCTTGATCAGGGATGCGAATCATGGCGTGATAGCCCTCGGCGCGAGCAGCTGCGCCTCGGTGAGGCCGAGGGTGCGCCCGTCCCGCGGCGAGATCAGTATCCCGGTAACTCGCGGCTTGTTGACGATATATCGATCAGCGTACGACTGAAGGTCCTTGACGGTCTGGCTCGCCATGTTGTCCACGTATCCCATGTAATACTCGAGGCTCGCAACACTCCACCAGAATCCGATCGTTTGCGCGAAGGAAGACGCGCGCTCGCGCCCGAACGCCGAGCTGACGATGCGCTGAGCCTTCACCGACTCGATCTCTTCCGTCGCGAAGTAGGCGGGATCCGAGAATCTGGCTATCTCGGCATCGAGCGCGGCCAGCGCGCGGCGGAGCATCTGTGGCGTCGTCTGTCCGATGATCGTTATGGGACCGACGTGGTTCAGCGTGTAGTAGTTGATCGCCGCCGACTGAAAGAGCCCGCTGTCGATGAGGCGCCGATGGAAGCCTGAGCCGGGCTGATTGACGATGTCGGAGAAGACGTCTGCCGCGTAGGTCGCGTTGGGGTCCTTCCCGACGCTGGGTCCATGCCATCTCATGAATACGACGACCGCACCGATGGGCTCCTCGACTATCACGGCCTGATCCTTCTCCAGGGGAGCAATGGGCGGGATCGGATACGACGTGAACGGGTCGGGAGCGCGCTCCCAGCTTCCGAGGTGTCGCTCGGCGAGCGCAAACACCTCGTTCGGGTCGACATCACCCGTCACGATCAGCGCAGTGTTGTTGGGAACGTAGTATCGCCGCTGGATCTCCCGCATCTTCTCGGGAGTCGTCGTCGCGATGATGTCGCGCTCTCCAATGGTGTTCTTCCGGCTTTGAGCATCGGCCCAGAGCCTTTCATCGACCGCCCTGTTGAGACGGAACCCGGGATTCGACTCGTTGCGATCGTACTCCCCGAGTACAACGACGCGCTCTCTCTCGAGCTCGTCCTGACGAAAGAGAGGAGTTCGCAGTGCGGCGCTCAGCAGGTTGACCGCCTCGCCAACCCTGTCAGCCGTGACCGTCATGTAGTAGTTGACGCGCTCCTCGCTCGTCGTCCCGTTGAAGACGGCACCGATCTGACCCAGGCGGCCGATGAAGTCGTCGGGCTCCGGGAATGCCCGGTTGGCCTTGAAGAACATGTGCTCGTACATGTGCGCGAGCCCGGCGTATTCGGGGGTCTGCGTGAACGAGCCGTTCCTGACGTCCAACTCGACGGTGGCGAGCGGAACACCGTGGTTCTCGACGACAATGACTTCGAGACCGTTCGGGAGAACCCGACGCTGAATGATCTTCTCGAGATCCCCGCGTTGTGCTTCGGCACTGACGGAGATCATCCCCAGGAGGGCGGCCCCGATCAGGGCAGTTGCGGTGGACCGTCGGTCTCTGAATGCGGTAATCATGACATTGGATTGAGTGCGGTCGAAGCGGAAATAATACCTGCCGCGAACCGGGGGCGCTGGAAAACCGTGATGGCCGGTGTTTCTTTACGCCGATGTCCAACCTCCTGGAGGCGCTCTCGTCACGCCTCGACCCGGCCCGGCTGCGCGTTTCCGTGCCGATCGCTCAATACACCACGTTCAGGATCGGCGGTCCCGCGGACGTAGTGTTCGACGCGCGTTCTGGTGACGATCTCGCTGCGGCCGTGACTGCAGCTCGCGAGCTTGGCATCCCCTACTTCGTGCTCGGGCTTGGCGCCAACATCCTCGTGGGCGACGGGGGATTTCGCGGGCTGCTGATCCGGAATGTCGCGAAGCACTACAGGTTCGATCCGGATGGCCGTCTCTGGGTGGAGAGCGGTGCGGTGATAGCGGATCTGATCAAGGAGTCTGTTCACCGGGGATGGTCGGGGCTCGAGCACTACGTCGGAATCCCGAGCACGGCTGGTGGCGCCGTATGGCAGAACCTGCACTTCCTCTCGCCCGCACCGGAGCGCGAGCGGACGATGTTCATCGAGGAGGTGTTCGAGTCGAGCGAGATCCTGACCGAGGAGGGCGATCGGAGGACGGTCGACAAGGCGTACATGCAATTCGGCTACGACACGAGCGTGCTTCACAAGCGCCGCGACGTTGCGCTCACGGTGACATTTCGCCTCGAGGCCGGCGACGTCGGCGTCATGCAGCGGATCATGCAGGAGAATCTCAGCTGGCGGGGCAGCAGGCACCCATGGCTGGACTATCACCCGAGTGCGGGCTCGATCTTCAAGAAGATCGAGGGGGTCGGGGCCGGGCGCCTGATTGACCAATGCGGCCTCAAGGGCTTTCGGCACGGCGACGCCCAGATATCGCACATTCACGCCAACATCATGCTGAACCTGGGAAAGGCGACCGCCCGGGACGTGCGCGAGCTGATCGGCATAGCGCAGTCAGCGGTCGAGTCGAAGTTCGGCCACCATCTGGAACCGGAGATCGGGTTCATCGGCGAGTTCTGATCGATACTGGAGCAACTATATCGATAGTTGATAGTGTTCTCTCGAATCGATCGCTGTAGCCGTAGACTACTCTGATAACGCTCCGTGGGGCAGATTCACCGTTGGGGCTCCGCGACAATGTCGCCGGTGGCTGGGCTTTCGTCGATCGGCACGCCGACTCCTGTCGTATGCGTTTGTGCAGGCACGAATTGCAGGCCTACTAGTTATATAGTTCAGTAACGCCTTTCAGGCCGACCCAATGACCCTCCTCACGGACCGCGAGCTCGATGTCATGGCAGCCCTCTGGGACCGGGGCGCCGCTACCGTCGCCCAGGTGAAGAGCCACATCGCCGACGACCTCGCCTATACGACAGTGCTCACGGTCCTTCGCACGCTCGAGGCGAAGGGACATGTCGGACATGAAGTGGAAGGTCGCGCACACCTGTACTTCCCCCGTACCGTTCGCCGCGATGCGGTGCGCGCCGCAGTGGATCACGTCATCGACGGAGTCTTCCATGGATCGGCAGACCTGCTCGTAGCCCGCGTACTCGCGGACCGGGAGCTCTCGCCCGAGCAGCTGCATCGCATCCGTGACGAGGTGAACAGGCGCCTTGGAGAGCGCCCGGAGCGGCTGATATCAGGCTGACCCGCTCCCGGGCGGTCGTCCGCTAGGGAGCCAGGTCCGCCGCTTCGGTCAGCCGTCCCCACTCCCCGAGTGTCTGATCCAGCTTCGCGCGGAGCTTCTCCAGCTGGGCGCCGAGTGCGTGGGCACGCTGAGGGCCTCCCGCCGTCGTGTAGAGAGCGGGATTCTCCAGTTCAGCGGTGAGCGCAGCTACCTGCTTCTCCAGAGCCGCGACACGCACTTCGACTTCCTCGACCGCCAGCCTTGCGCGGCGAGACGCGCCCTTGGCGTCACGGGACGGGGCCGGCTCCTGGCGTGTGCGCTTGCGTTCCTGAACCCGGCGCAGCGCCTCCTCCTCGGATGCGCGGACCGCCGCCGCATGCGCGCGCTCCTCGCTCACCTCCTCCCATTCCCCGAAGCTTCCGTCGAACTCGGTGATCTTTCTCTCGTGCAGGACCCAGACACGGGTGGCCAGCGCGCGAAGCAGCGCCCGGTCATGGCTCACGAGGATCACCGTCCCTTCGTAGCTCTCCATTGCGTCTTCCAGCGCCTCGATCGATTCGACATCGAGGTGATTGGTCGGCTCGTCGAGGATGAGAAGGTTCGCACCCGACAACATCATCATCGCCAGGGCGACGCGTGCTCGTTCGCCCCCGGATAGCGTGTCGGCCCGTCGCATGACCTCGTCACCCGAGAACCCGAAGCGACCAAGGTGGCCCTGGATCGGCCCTCGTCCCCATTCAGGGCGAAGGTCGCTGATGATCTCGTACAGCGTCGTGCCGAGCGGGACCTGCGCCATGTCCTGGCGGTAATACGCCGCGGTGATCGAGCCGCCGAGCCTCAGCTCTCCGGCAGCGGGTGGGTATTCCCCCATCAGGGTCTTCAGAAGCGTGGATTTTCCTGCCCCATTCGGGCCTATGAGGCCAAGCACATCTCCGCGCGCCACGTGTCCCGTGAAGCCATCTATGAGCGTGCGTCCCGCTACATCGACGCGGGCCTTCTTCGCCACGACGACCTGATCTCCACCTCTCTCCCGCGGCACGAACCGAAGCGCCATCGTGCCATCGGTGCCAGGCGGCGGGCTCAGGCGCGGTAACCGCTCGAGTCGCTTGCGCCGCCCTTTTGCCTGCTTCGTGTTCTGGCCGGCTATGTTCCGGCGGATGTAATCTTCCTGCCCGGCTATGACCTTCTGCTGCTTGTCGAAGGCACGCTGCCGAGCCAGCATCCGTTCCTGTCGCTGCGCTATGAAGGACTCGTAGCCGCCGTTGTACGGCGTCGCCGAGGTGCCTTCGAAGTGGAGCACATGATCCACGACGTTCGCCAGGAACGCGCGGTCGTGGCTGATGAGCACTATCGTCCGGTCGCTCTCGCGCAGATACTGCTCGAGCCACTGGGTGGTATCGAGATCGAGGTGATTCGTCGGCTCGTCCAGGAGCAGGATGTCGGCGGGGCTCACGAGCTGCGAGGCCAGGCCGACGCGACCGCGCTCACCCCCGCTCAGTCGCTCGAGAAGGCGCGTACGGGCCTCTTCCGGGTCGAACCCGAGTCCGTGAAGCACGGCGTCGACCTTCGGCGCGTAGGTGTAGCCGCCCTCGCGATCAAAGCGCTCGAGGTCGCGATCGTACCGCTCGAGCATTTTCGGCGTCACCGCTTCGCCGTGTTCCGCGAGTTCTGTGGCCTGTTCACTCAGCGAGCGCTCGAGCTCGAACAGACCGGCAAAGGCGACAGCCGCGGCCTCCCACACCGTCTTGGCGGTGCCAAAGTCACGGTGCTGCTCGAGGAGGGCGAGCCGGAGGCCGGGCTGTCGTGACACGCTCCCCTTCGTAGGCACGAGGGCGCCGGTCAGGAGGCGAAAGAGCGTCGTCTTGCCGGTGCCGTTCCGACCGATGATTCCCCACCGGTCCCGCGGCGCGATCGTGAGGGTGATGTCCTCGAAAACGGTCGTGCTCCCGAACTCGACTCCCACGCCCGAGACGAAGACCTGACTCATCGGGGAGGGACTCCCTGAACGGGTGAATCGCGATCCTGTGATTCCGTGACGGTCATGAGCTCAGCCATTCGCGCCAGCTGTCCTCCGCGGCGCCTATCGTCAGGCGTTGCGCGAACCGGGTGAGTGGCACCCGCAGGAGCAGGGGCTCGTCCACGAGTCGATCGAGCCAGCGCTCGTCCGACAACCGCGCATGCGCGAGGCCGAGTTCTGCGTACCGGCGACTTTCCTTGTCGATCAGGGCGCTGATGCCGAACTTCTGCGCAAAGCGGTTGAGCTCTCCGCGCGACGCTGGTCGCTCCGCCAGATCCACGAAATGCGTCTTCACCCGCCGCTCGGCAAAGAACCGAAGGGCCTTTCGAGTGTCCGCGCTCTTCCTCGTCCCGAAGATCTGAACTTCCATACCCGCTACCACCTCGCATACCTTGCCATCGCACGTCGCGGCGGAGAGCTGCTCGCTCCTCCGATGAGTTTTCCCGCGCAACCGTCCTGGCGGGCGACACTTCGTTCGCACCTAATGTATTGAGTGAGCACGTCTCCGTACGTCCCTGCCTGGTGGGTCCCGGGCCCCCATCTGCAGACCCTCTGGGGGAAGCTGTTCCGTCGCACACCTGCTCTGCCCGCGCGGCGGGTCCGCTGGGAGACGCCTGACGGCGATTTCTTGGATCTCTGGCGTGTAGGGAGCTCCGACGACGCGCCACGAATCCTGCTGCTGCATGGCCTCGAAGGAGGGGTTCGATCCCACTACGCTCGCGGCATCCTCGGAGAGGCACTGCGACGCGGTTGGGGGGCCGACCTTCTGGTTTTCCGCTCCTGCGGGGGTGAGATCAACCTCAAGCCGCGATTCTATCACTCCGGCGAAACCGCGGATCTCTCCTTCGCGCTCGACAAGCTGACCGGCGAATTCCCGGGAAGCACATTTTTCCTCGCCGGCGTGTCGCTCGGTGGGAACGTCCTGTTGAAGTTCCTGGGGGAGCGCGGGGAGAACATGCCACCACAGGTGCTCGCCGCAGCGGCCGTTTCGGTCCCGTACGATCTCGCCCGCTCGTCACGCCACATCGACCGCGGTTTCTCGCGCGTATATCAGGCACACTTTCTCCGCTCCCTTCACCGCAAGGCAAGGCTCAAGCACGCCAGCTTTCCCGATAGCCTGCCCGCAAGTGCACTCATCCGCGAGCGCACGCTCTATGCATTCGACGACACGGTGACGGCGCCGCTTCATGGCTTCGCGGATGCCGATGACTATTACACACGTTCCAGCTCGATTTCCTGGCTCGCCGGCATCCGACTTCCAACGCTCCTTCTCAGCGCCGTGGACGATCCGTTTCTTCCCGGAGATGTCCTGGAGGACGTCCGGGAGCGTGCCCGGCACAACCCCGCGCTGCACGTCGAGTTCGTGGAGCACGGTGGACATGTCGGGTTCGTCGGCGGTCGGATCCCCTGGCGGCCTGTTTATTATGCCGAGCAGCGCATGGCTGATTATTTCGCAGCGAGGCTGGCGTCGCAGCGAGAGGACGAGGACAACATGATACCCGAGAACGCTGAGGCGCTCAAAAGGCGCAGGAGAAGCTCATGAGAACCGGACTGACCCGGATCATTGCGATGGTGATGGCGAGCATGATTGCCTCGGCGTGCGCATCCGGAAGGTCGCCGGAACGTGACGCGACGCTGCCTCCAGGGGAGCCGCAGGCAACGGTCCGCCTCAACACCTCTCCACGCCACGGTGAGTGGGCATTGATCGAGACCGGACCAGGCGACAGTGTCCGCGCGTGGGTCGTCTACCCGGAGCGTCAGGACAACGCACCCGTAGTCGTCGTGATCCACGAGATATTCGGGTTGACGCCCTGGATCCGGTCGGTAGCGGATCAGTTGGCCGCCGATGGGTTCATCGCGATCGCGCCGGACCTTCTCACATCGAAGCAGTTGCCGGGCACACCCGACGAGGGCCCGCCGCGCGCCCAGGCGACGGCAGCCATCCGAACGCTCGACCGCGCCACCG
>JBGTMW010000479.1:0-4107 GCA_041743365.1 Gemmatimonadaceae bacterium | reverse complement strand
GCGGTCCGACGCCCGCGGCTCGTGGGGGCACCAACCGCTTCGTCTGGAATCTTCGCTATCCGGGGTTCACCGATTTCCCGGGAATGATTCTCTGGTCGGCGAGCAGCAACGGCCCACTCGCGGTCCCGGGCCGCTACCAGGTACGACTCACCGTCGACGGTCAGACTCAGACGCAGCCGTTCGAGGTGAGGATCGATCCCCGGATCCGCAACGTCACCGTGGCCGACCTCCAGAAGCGCTTCGACCTAGCGATCCAGATCCGTGATCGCGTGACCCAGGCGAATGAATCAGTGATCGCGATCCGCGACATGAAGTCGCAGATCGATGAACGCATCAAGGCCGCGAATCACGCCGAGGTCACCCGCGCCGGCGAAGCCTTGAAGCAGAACCTCGGCGCGGTCGAGGGAGAGCTTTACCAGGTGAGGAACCGCAGCAACCAGGATCCCCTCAACTATCCGATCAAGCTGAACAACAAGATCGGCGCTTTGATGGGCATTGTCGAAAGCGCCGAGTCGGCCCCGACAGCCCAGTCATACGAGGTGTTCCGGGATCTCTCAGCGAAGCTCGACGCGGAGCTCGCGAAGCTCAACGCCACGCTCGACCGGGACCTCGCCGCTTACAACCGGCTGCTTCAGCAGCGCGGTCTTGCCCCGGTTACGCGACCGCCGATAAAGGCCTGATCGCATTTACGGATTCAACGTGGCGCCGCAGATCGTGCGGCGCCACGTTGCCAATCCCGCGGGGACCCGGCTGAAAATCGGCCGCGGATTACGCGGATTGACGCGGATTGACGCGGATTGACGCGGACAGCTGCGGTGCGTGCGGGCGGGTTCGTAGTGGCATCGCCGGCGTGCAGACTGTCGTCACTCCCACCACTTCGACCCACCACTTTCAGTCCGTGGAATCCGACCATCCTTCGTCGCGAATGCGCCGAGAGGGCGGCTCCGTTCATCCATTTGGTCGAGCCCTGCAACGACGATGCAGCGGTCCCGGGTTGGTTTTATCCGCGTTGGTCCGCGTCATCCGCGGCAAATTCGCCGTTCGCGGCCGGACTCGTGGGACACGCAGCCTCGCCGGAAGGTCCGCGGCCGACCTACCAGGCCGCGGGCACTTCCACCCGGAACTCCCGCACCACGGTCACCGGCTCCTGGCCGGGCACCGTGATCGTGAGCACGGCGCAATGGCGTCCGATTCCGAGCGAACCCACGTCCAGCACAACCCCGTGAGTCGAGATGCCGCCGCCGTCCGCCGGCGGGCGCACGGTCCACCTCAGTCGCGCGATCGTCTTCGCATCGATGACGCTCGGAGCGTCACTGATCACGACCACGCGCGCCTCGCCGTGCGACAGCAGCCGCACCACTGTGAGTGACGCGTCGGCCATCTCGTCTGTCGGAAGCCCGTACACTTCCCAGTACATCCCCATCTTCCGGCGACCCATCAGCGCGGTGCTGCCGAGCGCGCGGGACAGCGCCCCGTTTGCGCCTGTCAGGCCGGTCGGCGGCTGCCGGTCATCGGGGTCGTAGAGAAGGATGTCCGAGAGCTGAACCTGCTGGTCCGGCTGCGGCGGCGGACCGGCGACGACCTGCGCACGTCCGAGCACCCCCCGTTGCACCACGCGGTTCAAAGCGACCGGGTCGCCCGGCGCCGAGAGATCGATTCGAACCAGGACCGAGTCCCAGGGCGCCTCCATGGAGGCGTACCATTTCGCCTTCGGCTGGCCGTCGAGTGTTGCGCTCGCGCCGCGGATGAGGCTGTCGTCGTCGGACGGCCGCGCTATCACGCTAAGCTCCCCTGCCCACCCGGCGGCGACCGCCGGGCTGTCCTTGTCAGTCCCCCAGCCGGTCAGGAATTGCCAGAAGACCGGGTCCCGGGCGATGTCGAATGCCGTAACGACGAGCGCCCCGCCCCCTCTGCGGAAGTAGCCAACCTGCCAGTGGCGAAGCTGGGTGATGCTCCGGGTGTCAGGTGCAACCGGTTCGGCCGCAAGGAGTTGGAGATCCGGCAGCGGATCCTGGGCGCCGACCACCGTGCCCGGCGCCAGGGTGAAGGCGACGCCTCCGGCGAGGAGCAAGCGGCGTGCGGTCAGGTGGTGGTGTGAGCTTCGGGTCACTGCGCGGGATCCCAAGGTGCGTGAGCTGCGGATACGTAGGTTGAAGAGGTAGACCGGCGCAAGGCCGGTCTGCCCATCCCCGCACCACCCTGCAAATACCGGTCTTCCGTCTTCGTCCCCGCCCGGAGCCGACCCTGACACCCCCGGTCGCGAACGATCGTAAAGGCCTTTGTTGGAGGCATACGGTCTCCCCCGTATGAGAACGCGGTCGCACGACGCCGTGTCGGAGACGGGCGGGCTCCGCCCAAAGCGATTTCCGCACAACCTCCCGGGCCATCCGGTTGTCCAACGGTGATCAGTCGCTCCCGCCCCTCTCGCTCCCTCGGGAACATGACAGACATCCTCAATGATCTCCGCCACACGGTTCGCGGATTCATCCGCGCCCCGGGTTTCACCCTCCTCGCAGTCTTGACGCTGGCGCTGGGAATCGGCGCCAACAGCGCGATCTTCAGCGTCGTGAACGGAGTCATCCTGAGGCCGCTCGCCTACCCGGATCCCGAGCGTCTGGTGATGATCACGAGCCAGTTTCCGACGCTGGGGTTCGACAGGTTCTGGGTCGATCCCCCGGAGTACTTCGACTTCAGCGAGAACAATCAGTCGTTCGAGTCCGTTGGCGCGTACGCCGTCAATGCCGCGAACCTCAGCGCCGGCGACCGTCCGAGCCGGGTGACCTCCGTTGCGGTGACCTCCAGCATCTTCGACGTGCTCGGAGTGCGACCGCTGCGAGGGCGGGTGCTGCAGTCCGATGACAACCTGCCCAATACCGAGCGCGTCTTTCTCCTCTCGCACGGCCTCTGGGAGAGCGCCTTCGGGAGCGACCCCGCGATCGTCGGCAAGCGGATGGAGGTGTCGGGCATCCAGCGAACCGTGGTCGGCATCATGCCCCCGGGGTTCGACCTGCACGACGCGGGTGCGGAGATCTGGCTGCCTCTTGGCTTCGATCCGGCCAACCGGGGCAATCGCGGCAATCACTTTCTCTACATGGTAGGCCGCCTGAAGTCGGGGATCACCATCGACAACGCGCGCGCCGAGCTCACCACGCTGCTTCGGCGCTGGCGCGACATGGCCGGTGCCTCGGGGCATGTGCCGAACGACTCGACGCATCGCATCCTCTTCGAGCCGCTTCAGGATGACGTTGTCGGCGGTGCTCGCACCGCGCTGTTGGTGCTCCAGGGCGCAGTGGCCTTCGTGCTGCTGATCGCGTGCGCCAACCTCGCGAACCTCCTGCTGGCACGGGCTGAAGCGCGCCACAAGGAGTTCGCGATACGCGCGGCGCTCGGCGCCGGTCGCGGTCGGCTGCTTCGCCAGTTCATCACGGAGGGAATCGTTCTCTCCATGGTGGGTGCCGCCCTCGGCCTGTTCCTCGCCTGGGTCGGGCTTCGCGCGCTCCTCGAGGCGAATCCGGACAGCATTCCACGCGCTGCCGAGATCGGGCTCGATCTGAACGTGCTCGCTTTCACGCTGATTCTGGCGGTGGGCACAGGGCTGGTGTTCGGGCTCGCGCCTCTTCTCCACCTCGGCCAGGGAAGCATGAGCCTCGCCCTCAAGGAAGGGGGAACGCGGACTACGTCGACCGCGGGCCGGAGCCGCGTTCGCTGCGGCCTCGTCGTGGCGGAGGTGGCGCTTGCCGTGATGCTGGTGGTGGGATCGGGCCTGATGCTGCGCAGCTTCTGGAACCTGATGAGCGTGGATGCGGGGTTCGACCGGAACAACCTGATCACGTTCGGGCTGGTCCAGTCGGGCGCCAAGTATCCGGAGATGCCGCGGCGGGCGGCCTTCTTCAACGACGTCATCACGCGTCTTCAGGCGCTGCCCGGCGTCACGGCGGCCGCGGCGATGACTGGCCTGCCCCCGCAGCGGCAGGTGAATGCGAACGACACCGACTTCGAGGGAGTGGCGTTTCAGCCGGGCGGTCCCGCGGCCAACGTGGACTACTATCAGATCGCCACCACCGACTATGTGCGCACGATGGGAATTCCCGTTGTCGAGGGGCGCGC
>JBGTMW010000478.1:0-1784 GCA_041743365.1 Gemmatimonadaceae bacterium | reverse complement strand
CTACCAGCTGGCGCAGCAGGCGACGCGTGCGCGCGACGACGTCCTCGGCATAGTCTCTCACGACCTGCGGAACCCGCTGAACACGATTCACATGAGCTCCTCCTTCATGCTGGAGCTCATCGAGCCGACGGGGCTGTCGATCCCCGGAGGTGCGCCCGGCGTGCCTCCCGTCTCCTTGTCCCGTCAGTTCAACATCATCCTTCGCGCGGTGCGCCGCGCAAACGCGCTGATCGAGGACCTGCTCGATGTCACGCGGATCGACGCGAAGCGGCTTTCCGTCGATCCGGTGGTGGCGGATGGGGCATCGCTGATCGACGAAGCGCTGCTCGATACCGCGCCGGCAGCGGCCGAACGCTCCATCGAGCTGATCCAGGGATGGGATGGAGAGCCGGGAAACGTGCGCGCCGACCGTGGACGGATCTTCCAGGTCTTCTCGAACCTCGTCGGCAACGCGTTGAAGTTCACACCTGCCGGCGGACGAATCGATGTGCGCGGGCGTCTCGCGGGGGAGGAGGCCCTGTTCACGGTCTCCGACAGCGGCGCCGGCATCCCGGCGGAAAGCCTGCCGCACCTGTTCGACCGATTCTGGCAGGCAGGACAGTCGCGCCGCGCGGGCGCGGGACTCGGCCTGTTCATCGCGAAGGGAATCATCGAGGCCCACGGCGGCCGGCTCGAGGTTGCGAGTACCGTGGGTCAGGGAACTACCTTCTCGTTCACGCTTCCACGAGCGCCGGCGGGGACGTGACGTGGCGCGCGCGCGAAGACTCGCGCGAGCGCCACGACCCGCAGTACCCCAAAATCAGCGCGTAGCGCCCGCCAGCTCCCTCACCGCACCAGCCAGCGTCCGAACCTTCGCGGCATCCATCCCTCGCGCCTCAGCATCGATGTCCGATGCGAGTCGCGTGAGCGCGTCGCGCCTGGCGGAGCCTGAAGCGCTCTCTGCGCGCGCCAGAGCCTGACGCACCGACGATATCATCCCGCCTGAAAGCCCGCTCGACCGCTCGAGCTGGTCGACGTACGCACGCGCCAGCGCGAAGCTGGGCGGCCATACGATCTTCGGCTGTGCCTGCGCATTGAGGTAGTCGAAGCGAACCGTGTTCGCGGCATCGATCTCGTTCTGCGAGATGAACCCGCTCGGCACGAGCGCGAAGATGTCGAGGCCGCGCATGATCTCGGAGCTTACGATCGACCCGTTGTACCAGTAAACCGACCACGATCCCGCAAGCGTTGGACGCGTCGCATCGACGGGGCCGCGATCGTGATAGGCGATCTCGCGCGGATTCCTCGCGTCGGTCCAGTCGAAGATCGATATCCCGCCCTGGTACCAGGACTGCACCATGATGTCCCGCCCCGGAATCGGGATCAGCGAGCCGTTGTGGGCGACGCAGTTCTCCGTGGGCGTCTGGGCCGCGGAGAGCTTGTAGTAGCTCTGGAAGACGAGGCGCCTGTTCTCGATCGTGAAGATCGCGTTCGCGCCCCACTCCGGCCTGTCCGTGGCGCGGCACTTCGGCGACGTGCCCCCTCCCCACTCGTCGGTGAAGAGCACCTTGGTGCCGTCGTTGCTGAAGGTGGCCGAGTGCCAGTAGGCGAAGTTGGAGTCCGCCGCGGCCGTGATACGCACCGGGTTGGCCGGATCACGGATGTCGAGCAGCAGGCCGTACCCCTCGCACGCCCCGCCCGCGAGGCCGATCGCAGGGTACACGGTTATGTCGTGACACTGGGTCGGGCCCGGGCGCGGACCGACGCGCGGGGTATCGTCCGCACCGACCGCGCGATTCACGATG
>JBGTMW010000477.1:0-2419 GCA_041743365.1 Gemmatimonadaceae bacterium | reverse complement strand
AGACCTTGCCCGCTCATCTCCGCTCGGACCGGGTACCGGGGGGTTTTTTTGAGCTGTTGTTCCAGGTGGGATACTGCTCAGGACATTCGATCTTCCTAACACCGCCCTGGGGCGACCTCGCCCCGGTCCACACACGATCCGCAACTACTTCGTGTATGCGATCCAGCGGTTGGTCGCGTCCAGTACTGCCAGCGCACTCGCAGTCTCCGCGCTGTCCTTGATCTCGCAGCTGCCAGTCAGCAACATCGATTCACGTGCGATCTTCGCGGTCACTCCCACGAACACGAACTCACGATCGAATGCCGCGACGACCTTCGTTCCATCGAGCGCAAGGCTGCGCTCCCCTCCCTCTGCCTCCGTAATGGCGACAAGCGCAGCCCGCGCAGCCAGATCGACGCGCGAGCGCTCACTCTCCACTCCCTCGGCCTCTCCCACGAAAGACTCGTCACCCTTTCGCAGCGTAACGCGGCACAGTACGCCCCGCGAACGCGACCGACGTACCTCCACATCCTCGAAATAGAGACGCCGCCTCATGTCCCCCACGCCCTCGGACACGGGTACCGTGGGTTGCGGTTTTTCTTCGGGTCGCTTGGTCTCCACCGATGTCGCCACCGAGATCTTCCGGTGATCCACCCGCATCCCAAGGTGCGCGATCAACGCGCTCTCGACGTTCCGAACCGTCTGCTTGGGCGTGACCTCGGTCGTGGTCAGGAGGTGAATCTCGTCCACCGCACCCATGTCGCTCGCCACGATCCTGGCCGCGATGATCCCCGGAAGGGTCGCCAGGAGCTCCTCGGCGCGCTTGATCGGGAGCACGCTACCCGCGATGGGAGACGCGCTGGGCTGGGAAGAAGACGAGTTGGCGGGGGCGGGCAACGGCAGGACTCCAGCAACGGGTAGGTAGGGCGACGGCGAAACCAACATCCAGAACCGGACAGTGAAGCAAGTCGGCGTCGACCCGCCTGCTGCAGGCGTGGCAGAATATTGTGACCATCATCGAATTAATCAAGCGTTCATATTTCCCCCCATTCGTCACTCCTCTGTCGCGATGTTGTACTCCTTCAGCTTTCTGTACAGCGTCCGCTCGCCTATCGCCAGCATGTCGGCGGCCTTCCGCCGATTCCCCCGCGTCTCCTTCAACGCCGCCTCGATGGCCGAGCGCTCGATCTCCGCCATGGTCATTCCCGGGGTGATGGTAACGGTGTTCGGAGGAGGAGGCTGGTCGCGCGGCTCCACCCCGCCGGTAAGCGACACGAGCCCGCTCACTCCCGGACGAAGCTCTCCCACCCACCCCGCCACGCGCGCATCGCGGTCGTCATCCACCCGCCTGCGAAGCTCCTCCACCTGGAGCTTGAGCTCCACGAGACTCCGGACGATGAACTCGAGCTCCCGACCCTCGGTCCCCGTGGTGCCGCGCACCACCGGACCCACGTGCACCGGAAGAAAGCGCCCGCCACCTCCCTCCCGTATCTGGCGCGGGATGTCCTCCGGACCGACCTCGCGATCGGGCGCCAGAACCACCATGCTCTCGATCAGGTTCCGCAACTCCCGGACGTTTCCCGGCCAGGAATAATCCACCAGGATCTGCATCGCCTCCGCCGAGATTCCGCGGAAACCACGATCGTGCTGCGCCGAAAGCTCGGCGACGAACTGCCGCACGAGGAGAGGCACGTCCTCCCGCCTCTCGCGAAGCGGCGGGAGATAGATGCGGAGCACGTTCAAACGGTAGTACAGGTCTGCGCGGAAGGTCCCATCCTCCACCTGCTCCCGCAGCGGCCGGTTCGTCGCCGCCACCACCCGCACATCCACGTTGAAGGTCTGGGTACCGCCCACCCGCATGACTTCCCTGCTCTCCAGCGCCCGCAGCAGCTTCACCTGCGTCCCGAGCGGGATCTCGCCGATCTCGTCCAGGAAGAGCGTCCCGTCATCGGCCAGCTCGAACCGCCCCAGCCTTCGCTCCGCCGCACCGGTGAAGGCGCCCTTCTCGTGGCCGAACAGCTCGCTCTCCAGCAGGCTGTCCGGCAGCGCGCCGACGTTCACGGCAATGAAGGGCTTGTTCCGGCGGGGACTCAACATGTGGATCGCGCGCGCGACGAGCTCCTTCCCTGTGCCGCTCTCGCCCTCGACGAGCACCGTGGAGGACACCGGCGCCATCTGCTCGATCTGGACGATGACCTCGCGGATCGCCGCCGACTCCCCGCGAAGTCCAGTGATGCGCTGCAGCTCACGCCGGCGGGCGACCCGCTGGATCCCGCTGAAGACCTCCTCGAGCACCACGGGCTTCGGGTAGATCTCGACGAAGCCGAGCGCGCGAAGGCGCTCATCGAGCAGCTCGTCGTGCACGTCCGCCAGCCCGATCACCGCGGCTCCATCCCAGAGCTGGTTCTTCACGAGATGGAGATTGCCGGTGTCCAGGAGC
>JBGTMW010000476.1:0-2148 GCA_041743365.1 Gemmatimonadaceae bacterium | reverse complement strand
CGCAGCGCCTGGCGGTGGAGCAGGCAGCCCGCGCGGAGGCAGAGGCCGCCGAGAATCGGGCCGCGCTGCTGGCGGAGGCGAGCCGCGTCCTTGGTTCATCGCTCGACTACGAAACGACGCTGGCGAGCGTCGCCGGGCTCGTCGTACCGACGTTCGGCGACTGGTGTGCGGTCGACGTCCTGACGGAGGATGGCACGCTGCGCCGGATCGCGGTCAGTCACCAGGATCCGGACAGGGTGCGCCTGGCGGAGGATCTCCATCGACGCTATCCACCGGATCGCGATGCGTTGCAGGGTGCGCCCGCGGTCGTGCGCACGGGCAAATCGGAGTTCTATCCCGACGTGGCTGATATCCTCTTCGGCGCCGCTCGGGATGAGCGGCATCTCGAGGAGTTGAATGCACTGGGACTTCGTTCTGCGATCATCGTTCCGCTGGCGAGTCGAGGTGCGACCGTGGGCGCCATCACGCTCGCGTCGGCCGAGTCGGGGCGCCGCTATGATGACAGCGACCTCCGAATCGCGGAGGACCTCGCACAGCGGGTGGCGGTCGCAGTCGAACACGCTCGGCTGTACGAGGAGGCGCGCGCCGCGCGCGCCGAAGCCGAGAACGCGAACCAGGCGAAGTCACAGTTCCTGGCGAGCATGAGTCACGAGCTGCGGACGCCGCTGAATGCCATTGCGGGCTATGTGCAGTTGCTCGAGGAGGGAATTTCGGGGCCCGTCAACGACCAGCAGCGCGAGTACCTCAGACGCACTGGCCGGAGCCAGGAGCATCTGCTCGGCCTGATCAACGACGTCCTCAACTTCGCGAAGCTCGAAGCGGGGGTCGTTCAGTTCCGGATGAGCGAGTTCCCTCTGCGAGAGACGCTCGCGGAGGTTGATGACCTGATCGCGCCGCAGGTCGGGGGAAAGGGGCTCGCCTACGAGAACGCGGGATGCCAGACACGGATCATCGTGCGAGCAGACCGTGACAAGCTTCGACAGATCCTGGTCAATCTCGTATCGAACGCCGTCAAGTTCACGCCGTCGGGAGGACGGATCACGGTGGAATGCAATGCAATGGGTGGCGCCGTTTCGGTCACGGTGCGCGACACCGGTATCGGGATTCCCTCCGACAAGGTCGACGCGGTCTTCGAGCCGTTCGTCCAGGTGGGCGCGGAGCTCCACCGGGAAGGCACGGGCCTCGGTCTCTCGATCAGCCGCGAGCTCGCGCGCGCAATGCAGGGGGACCTAACCGCAACCAGCACGGAGGGCACGGGCTCGGCATTCACGGTCACCGTGCCGCGGGTCGTTCCGGATGCGGCCGGTTCGCCGAGTATTTCATGAGGGCGAGCGGGCCCGGTTGATCATCCCGGACCGGGCGTGACCCGGTTCGCTGCACGGTCGCCACGAGCTGGAACTCGCTCGGGCCTTGTACGTTCACCCGCATCCGGAGAAATCTGTGCGTCTCGCCGACTTCATTGAAACGAACATCGAGCCGATTCTCGCCAACTGGGTACGGTTCGCGGAGTCCTCCGGTCCCGCCGGCCGGACCATGGACCTCACGGCGCTCCGCGACCATGCGGCGCAGATGCTTCAGGAGATCGTCGCCGACCTCCGGACGCCACAGACGGACGACCAGCAGACGGAGAAGTCCAAGGGTAATGCCGATGCGTCCCCCGAGGCCGGCGAAACGGCAGCCGAGGTACACGGCTCGGGACGCGCCGTGAGTGGGTTCTCCGTCGGCGAGATGACCTCCGAGTACCGCGCGCTGCGTGCGAGTGTCATCCGTCTCTGGACCAACGCGCAGGGCAGCCTGACCGGCGCCGATCTCGACGATCTCATGCGGTTCAACGAGGCGATCGATCAGTCGCTGGCCGAGTCGATCTCGCGGTACACGCTGGACATCGATCGATCGCGGGAGATGTTCGTCGCGATCCTCGGCCACGAGCTTCGATCCCCTCTCAGCGTCGTGCTCACGGGGTCGCAGTTCATGGTCGAGCGGGGAACGCTCGACGAGCAGGATCTCGCGGTCGCGACGCGCGTCGCTCGCAGCGCGGGACGAATGAATCAGATGGTCGCGGATCTTCTCGATTTCACCTGGGGACGCCTGGGGTCGGGCATCCCGATCACGCGTGGGGAGGCTGACCTGACCACGGTCATCCGGGAG
>JBGTMW010000475.1:0-1982 GCA_041743365.1 Gemmatimonadaceae bacterium | reverse complement strand
GGCGGCGCGGGCGGATCGTTTCGGTTCGAGGACTTCGATGTCGGCGGCATAGGCGGCCTCGGCGACCTATTCGGCTCGATGTTCGGCGGTAGCGCCGGACGCACGAACGCCCGCACCCGCGGCCCGGAGCGGGGCCAGACGATCGAGACGACCCTGGAGATCCCTTTCCGCACCGCCGCGGGGGGAGGGAAGGTGCCGATCGACCTCGAGGTCAACGAGGAGTGCTCCACCTGCCGCGGCAACGGCGCGGCCGCCGGGGCGACCTTCAAGGTCTGCACCGAGTGCTCGGGTCGCGGGACGATCTCATTCGGCCAGGGGGGCTTCGCGGTGACGCGCCCATGCCCGGTATGTCTCGGGCGGGGGCAGGTGCCGTCGCAGCGCTGCCCGACATGCCACGGCACCGGCGAGATCCGCGTCCGCCGCAAGATGATCGTCACCGTCCCCGCCGGGGTGGACACGGGAACGAAGATCCGGCTCAAGGACCAGGGCGGGAAGGGAGCCAAGGGCGGCCAGCCGGGCGACCTGATCATAACCTTCCAGGTCCAGCCTGATCGCTTCTTCAGTCGCGACGGACTCGATGTCATCGCCATCGTCCCGCTGAACATAGCCCAGGCGACGCTGGGCTCGAAGATCAGCGTGCGAACCCTCGACGACAAGAAGGTCACCATCCGCATTCCACCCGGCACTCCCTCGGGAAAGCGATTCCGGGTTCGCGGGCAGGGAATCGCGAAGGGGACTCACCGCGGTGATCTCATCGTCGAAGTGACCATCGCCGTTCCCGAGAAGCTCTCCGAGGAGCAGGAGCGGATGATGCGGGAATTCGCCGAAGCGGGCGGCCTCAAGTACTGAGCTTGTACCGGACGCTCAGGCCGCTATCACCGGCAGTGAAGGTCGACGCGCCGCGCCACCACGCTCTATGATCCCGCCCCCCACGACGCGATCCGCTTCGTAGATCACGAGCGACTGGCCGGGACTGATCGCGGCCACCGCCTCGTCGAGCGCGAGCTCGATCTCATCCTCATCGAGTCGAACGATTTCGGCAGGTACCGAAGCCGAGCGATGCCGAACGCGAACGCTGACCGCATCTCCGACCCGGGGCGCGGCGCCCAGCCAGTTGAGCTCGCGCGCGACGACCCCGCGGCCCATGAGCTCCTCGCGCGGGCCGATCACCACTGCGCGCTCATCCGGCCGGATTCCGATGACGAACATCGGATGGTGGAATCCTCCGGGCAGGCCGCGCCGCTGGCCAATAGTGAACCGCGCGTAGCCGTCGTGCTGGCCGATCACCCGTCCTGTCGACAGCACCAAGGGGCCCGGCGCGAGTGCGGGTGCATCGGGCCCCAGTCGCTGCTCGAGTACGGCGGTGTAATCCCCTTCGGGCACGAAGCAGATCTCCTGGCTCTCGGCCTTCTCCGCGACGAGCTCGAGGCCCATGGAGTGAGCCCGGGCGCGAGTCTCGGACTTCGTCATCGAGCCGAGCGGGAGCAGCATGCGACGAAGCACGCTCCGGTCGATCCCCCAGAGGAAGTAGGTCTGGTCCTTCGCATCATCGACGGCGCGATGCAGCGCGCCATCCACGAGCCGCGCATAGTGCCCTGTGGCGATCCAGCGTGCGTCGATCGCGTCCGCCTTGCGCAGCAGGTCCCTGAACTTCGTGAAGGTGTTGCAGCGCACGCAGGGAATCGGCGTGCGGCCACGCACGTACTCGGACACGAAGTTCTCGACGACATCCTCGCCGAAGGAGCGCTCGAGGTTCAGAACGTAGTGCGGGATGCCGAGTGTCTCGCACACTCTTCGTGCGTCGTTGATCGAGTCCAGCGAGCAGCATGGACGATCGGGTATGTCATCGCCGTGGCAGAAGAGCTTCATCGTCGCGCCGACGACGTCGTAGCCTTCCTTCACGAGGAGCGCCGCCGCAACCGACGAATCCACACCGCCGCTCATCGCGACCAGCACCCGCTCGGCCATCAGGACCTCACGCC
>JBGTMW010000474.1:0-5503 GCA_041743365.1 Gemmatimonadaceae bacterium | reverse complement strand
ACTGAGGCGTTCCGGTGGCCGCTCGGTGATTGGCTGGTAGTACTCGCGGGACTCGGCCTCATCGGCTTCGCCGTGCAGCAGGTGTACGCGGCGATCACCCGCCGATTCGAGCGCAATCTCGATGTCGAACAGATGCGACGCGAGGCTGGCGAGTGGGCGGTCGGCCTCAGCCGGTTCGGCGTGGCGGCACGGGCCGTTGTCTTTGCGCTGCTCGGATGGGCAATCGTCGTCGCCGGTTGGTTCAGCGATCCGTCGGAAGTCGGCACCACCGCGTCGTCATTCGGCACCCTCGCTGCACAACCGGGAGGGCTGGGCCGTTGGTTTCTCGGCGTGACGGCAGCAGGATTCATCGCCTTCGGCTTCTTCGAGATCATCCACGCGCGCTATCTCCACATCCGCCGGGTCGGCTGACCGCTTGCAGCGCCGAGCACGAAGTGGATCAGTGTCACATCGCACCAACAGTGCGCCGGATTCCTCCTGATCAGTCGCCTTGTGGAGACCCAACGCGACGAGTAGGATCGATTGCCAGATCGCCGTGTACGAGGAGTAATCCCGTCCAGACGCCGGTTCTGCCTATACTGACGGCACATTTGGCCCTGACTCCCGGCACGCGCTTCGGTGTTTACGACATCCTCACCCAGATCGGCGCCGGGGGCATGGGCGAGGTCTATCGGGCGCGCGACACGAAGCTGGATCGTGATGTCGCGATCAAAGTCCTTCCCGACCTCTTCGCACACGACCCGGGCCGCCTCGCGCGCTTCGAGCGGGAGGCCAAGGCTGTGGCCACGCTCTCGCACCCCAACATCCTCTCGATTTTCGACCTGGGGACGGACCACGGCACCGCGTATGCCGTGACGGAGCTGCTCGAGGGCGAGACATTGCGGGGGAGGCTGCAGGCTGGTGCCCTTCCGCAGCGTAAAGCCGTCGAGTACGCGGGCCAGATCGCCGCCGGCCTCGCGGGCGCGCACGACAAGGGGATCGCGCATCGCGATATCAAGCCCGAGAACCTCTTCGTGACTACCGACGGTCGGATCAAGATCCTCGACTTCGGCCTGGCGGCACAGATCGAGTCGCCGCGTGACGGTCTGACGTCGGCGCCGACGGGAATCGCACAGACGGAGCCTGGAACCGTTCTCGGCACCGTGGGATACATGGCGCCCGAGCAGGCCCGAGGACAGCGGGCCGACCACCGATCGGACATCTTCTCGCTCGGCTGCGTCCTTCACGAGATGCTGACCGGGTCGCGCGCGTTTCTGCGCGAGACGACCGCCGAGACTCTGACCGCGATTCTGCGCGAAGACCCTGCGCCACTTTCGCAGGTCACGCCTCCGCTCCCGATGGCGCTCGAGCGGGTGGTGCTGCACTGTCTGGAGAAGCGCCCCGAAGACCGCTTCCAGTCGGCGCGCGATCTGGCGTTCCATCTCTCGAGCGTGTCGAGCCCCTCGTCTGTCGACGCTCCAGAGGTTTCAGGTGTGGTGAAGCGTCGGCGCATGTGGCTCGTCGGCGTCATTGGAGCCGCGGCTCTCGTCACCATAGCCGCTGCAGCCATCGTCTTCCTTGGTTCGCGTGGCGCGCCGAGCCCGCGAACCGTCAACGCGGTCGCGATGATCCTGCCGCCTCACGGCGTCACGGTGGGGTATCCGGGGAAGTGGGGGCTCGAACTGTCGCCAGATGGCTCGCGACTGGCGTTCGTCGGCCGCGACGCGAATGGGACGAATGCGATCTGGGTGCGTCCGATCGGTGCACCCGATGCCTCGCGCCTGGCCGGCACGGAGGAAGCGTCGGCACCGTTCTGGTCCCCTGACGGCACCGCCCTCGGTTTCTTCGCGAGCGAGGAGCTTCGCGTCGTCGACGCGTCGGGCGGTACTCCGCGCGTGCTCTGTCGGCAGGTTCCCGGCGAGGGCGGTGGTAGTTGGGGCACCGCCGGTGTGATCGTGTTCGCCTCGAATGGCGTGTTGAACCGTGTTCCGGCAGCCGGCGGTGACTGTGTGCGCGGGCTGAAGAACCAGCCAACCGGCTCTGTCCTGACTCGCCCCAGCTTCCTTCCCGATGGACGCCATTTCATCGCTTCCGATGCCCCACGGCTCGAGACCGTGATGGCGGATCTGGAAACCGGGACCTACGGGCGGTTGCGACAGGGTTCAGGCAACGCGAGCTTCGTCGCTCCGCACTGGCTCCTTTTTCTTGACCGCTTGGAGGGGCCCGTGTTTGCGCAGCGCCTTGACCTGTCCGCCTTGCGGCTCACCGGCGATCCGGTTCGTATCTTCGATCAGCCGGAGACTCCGACTGGTCGAGCGGTGTACACGGCGGCCAACCACGCGTTCGTCGGGCAGCGATTCACCGGTTTAGGGGGGCAGCGCCTTGTCTGGTTCGATCGAGCCGGGCGGGAACAAGACGCCGTCCCGACGCCGTTCGATATTTGGACGGCGGCCCTGTCGCGCGATGGCCGTCGGTTGGCGCTTGGCGGTTTTGGCATCGCAGTGCACGAAGTCGGTCGAGGCGTGGCCACGCGCATCCCCGCCGAGCAAGCGCCAGGGTTGCACCAGGTCACGATGAACCCGGCGTGGTCCCACGACGGCACCCTCCTCGCGTACTCGACGTACGCTGAGGGCGGCAACGCGATCCGTCTGTTCCGGTTCAGTACCGGCACGAGCGAAGAGGTGTTCCGCGCCGAGCCGAAGACAGTGGACTGGCCCAACTGGCTTCCCGACGGGCAATCGATGGTGTTCGTACTCCGTGGAGAGGGGGCGTCCCGCAGCGAAGTCATCGCGCTCTCGCTTCGGGATCGAAAAACGCAGTCGCTGTTCGCAGCGCCGAGAGAAATCTCGTTCCTTCACATCTCTCCGGACGGGAAGCACATCGTCTACGTCTCGGACGAGACCGGCACTCCGGAGATCTACGTGCGTCCCCTGCCGGGTCCTGGTGGCGTGGTACGCGTGTCGGCGGCAGGCGGCACCTCCCCACTGTGGCGATCGGACGGGAAGGCGCTCTGCTACGTCGCTCCAAATGGAGAGACCATGGAGGTGGATGTGCGGCTCGGAGAACGATTCGTCCTGTCGCCGCCCCGTGTTGCGGCCCGCACGATCCCGGGCTACGAGCAGCTCTGGGCCATGACTCCAAATGGCGATCGCTATCTGCGCCTCGCGTCGGATGCGTTCGGAGGGTTCACGCTGATGCTCGGCTGGCCGTCTCGACTTGAACGGGACGGAGCTGATAAGTGAGGCCCGCCCCAGGCGATCCCAAGCGCCGCGGCACAGCCAGCCCACGACACTCGTGCGGGATGTTGGGTCGGCGCCGTGTACAGCTCGGCGACGCGCGATCATTCCCGCATCCTCATTAGCGTGAGTCCGGACGCCGCGAAGGACAGAGGCGAGATCCGGCTCTGTTCGGCTGGCAGGCTGCATTGCGCCAGGGCAATTACTGATAGTCACCGTCGCGCGCGCCGGATAGCTGCGACGACCCGTCAGGCCACGGGCGCGACGGTGCGCGTGTCGGTCGCCGTCGTGGATGTCAACGGGGATCTCGTCGCCTTCGATGACGGCGCCGTGTCGCCATCCATTGTCCGGTCTCGACCGACGGCGGCTTCTAGCAAGGCCAGCCCACGACACTCGTGCGTGATGTCGGATCAGCGGCGGCCATCGCATTCTTGCGCATTGAACGAGCCCTCGAAAGACGTCGAGTATCGCGTATGGCTCTTGGCCGCAGCGTTCGGGCGCATGATGATCTTCGCGAAGCTTAAACGGGGCGCGTTCTATACTGGCGGCATGCGCCACATCACAACCAGAGCGACCGTCGTGGTTGCAGTCATGACCACTACGTGCTGTGCCCGTCGCGGGCGAACGAGCGAACCAAAGTCCGTCCTGACAGTGCTGCCCGCGAACAGATCAAGAGTGGCGTCTGCGGGAATGTCGCGCGTGGTCTGGTCGACATTTCTGTTCTTGCTTTGCACAATCGGTCCAGCCCGAGCTGCCTTCGCTCAGGTCTACAAGCTGGCCGACATGAACACTCGCCAGATTCAGGCGCTGGATCGACAACGAACCGTCGTCCTGATCCCTGGTGGCATCCTCGAGGAGCACGGGCCCTACCTTCCTTCCTACACCGATGGCTACGCGATCGAGGCCTACTCCAGGGCGCTGGCGACAGCTATTGTCGCCCGACCGGGCTGGACGGTCGTTGTGTTCCCGCAGATTCCTCTCGGCAACGACCCGGCGAACACGATAGGGGCGAAACGCACTTTTCCTGGAAGCTATCCGGTGCGCATGGCCACGCTGCGCGCGATCTACATGGACTTGGCGAGCGAACTCGGCGACCAGGGGTTCCGCTGGATTTTCCTCGTGCACAATCACGGAGCGCCGAATCATCACAAAGCGCTCAACCAGGCGTCAGATTACTTTCACGACACATATGGCGGCACGATGGTGCACCTGTTCGGCCTGAAGCCAGTATTCCTGTGCTGCGGCACGAAGGACACGGCGCTCTCGAAAGTCGCCCGTGCGGAAGAGGGCTTTACGGTTCATGCCGGCGCCGATGAACACAGCCAGCTGTTCTTCCTCCGCCCGGATTTGATCGCTCCCGACTTCGCCAATGCTCCGCCGGTCACGGCGCGAAACTTCGAGGATCTTCAGCGGATCGCGAAGACCGAAGGGTGGCTTGGCTATTTCGGCGCGCCGGCGTTCGCAACAGCTGCGATGGGCGCGCAGGAGTTTCTGCGATCGTCTGAGAAGCTCATCGAGCTCGCGCTGCAGATTCTGGACGGCGTCGACTATCGCGCGATTCCCCGCTATGCCGACGAGATGGATCCGCTGAACGTCGTTGGGGAACAAAGCCAACTCGATTACGAGAGAGCCGTTGAGAAACGGCAATCGGACTGGCTGAAGTCTCGCAAATTGTACTGACGCGCCACAGAATCTGTCCCTTCTCGAAAGACCGCGCAGTATATGGGGGAGTTCTGTTTCACCCTTCCCAGATGGCAGCGGTGTCGCGCGTACCTGGGGATCAGTCCCCCTTGGTCGCCTTGTGGAGACCCAACGCGACGAGTAGGATCGATTGCCAGATCGCCGTTACACAGGAGCAATCAGTACCAGCCGCGTGTTTAACATGCGGCACGCGCCGGCGTGCTAATCTGCTTACGACTCGCGACCAGCTCAAGAACATCGAGCTGCGGGCGATTCGATAACACCGAGCTGTACAGTCGAACTCGCATGAGAAGAGGAGGGACCATGTCTCTGCGCGCGAACGTCGGGTTCTTCGTGATGCTCACCTTCACAGCCCCCGCTTGTAGCAGTCCGCCCACCGCCGAGATAGAGGCGGCTCGCGGCTCGCGGGCCAGTGCGATGACCGCAGGTGCAGACCAGTTCGCACCGGACGCACTCAAGGAAGCGCAGGCGGCGCAAACAGCGCTCGAGGCGGAGCTCAAGGCGCAGGACGAAAATTGGATCAAGTCCTATGACCGCGCGCGCGAGTTGGCCGTCGCGGCGAAGGCGGCCGCCGACAAGGCGGCAGC
>JBGTMW010000473.1:0-2202 GCA_041743365.1 Gemmatimonadaceae bacterium | reverse complement strand
TGGCGATACTCGCCATGGTGCTCATCGCCGCCTGGGTGATCCTGGCCGGCAGTCGCTTCGTTCAAGGAGGCGTCGTGGAACGTGCCGAGCGCGTCCCGCAGCTCTACGGTTACACCGCGTGCCTGATCGGCCTGTTGATGGCGATCATGAGCATTCTTTCGATCACGGAGGCCGCACTCACCCTTTCCTCGCCGCAGTATTCGACGGAGTCGGAATGGGTAGGATGGGACCAGCCCTCCGTCACCTCGTTCGAGGCGTTCAGGGCGACGTATGACCGGGGGCGCGAGCTCCGCGCGGGGCCTGACGCTCCGCCTCCGGAACCCGTTGCGGAGCCCGAGCTTCGCCGGCGGTACGAGGCGCTCCGCGAGGACCGCATCGCCCGGACGTCGACGCAGGCGCGGCGTACCCTCGTGACGAGCGTGCTCTCCCTGCTGATCGGAGCCGGGCTGTTCATTTTCCACTGGCGCTGGCTGCGTGCCCTCGGCCGAGTCAGACAGCCGGAGTCGGGATGATGGGCAATGCCGGGCGCGGGCGGCGCCGCCGACAGTCCACCTGGTCTGCGAGGCCGGTAGCATGATGAGCTACATCGCGGCGCGCGATGCCCTGATCGAGCAGCTGCGCGGTGACGCCCGGGCCCACGCGGCCGAACGCCACGATGAGATCGGGCGGCGATTCGACCGGCTCGAGCATCATTTCCCCACCGGCACCGCACCGGAGCTGGGTCGGCTGCACATCGCGTTCGCGTTCTGGGACGGGTGGATCGATGCGCGGAACAACGGTTGGCCGCGAGGACCGATCGAACCCGACGAGTGGCCGGCGCTCGCTGAGAGTGTCGCGGTAGACCTCGCGGCCGACCGCGAGATCTCGTCGCCCATCGTGCTCGCGCGCTTCGACGTGGTGTCGCATCCTGGCCTGAACGAGCGCGTCCAGACCATCGCCGCGCGTCTCCGACAGCGCGCCTAGCCTGTCGCGAACGAGCGCGCGCAGACCATCACCGCGCGTCTCCG
Source organism: Gemmatimonadaceae bacterium (assembly GCA_041743365.1). Taxonomy (GTDB): domain Bacteria; phylum Gemmatimonadota; class Gemmatimonadetes; order Gemmatimonadales; family Gemmatimonadaceae; genus JANPKQ01. Next base: position 1,195 of record JBGTMW010000473.1, on the reverse strand, counting down.
ACGCGCGCCTGGCGCTCGCTACGAGAGCATTCCGATCGTTCCGATGATCGCCCGCACGACTAGGATCATCAGGACCGCGGCACCGATTGCGAGCAGCACGAGGCCGAGACTCACACCCGCGACCACCCAGCGGCTCGCCGCTCGCGTGTCGGCGGGCGCCTCGAGATGCCGGTCGAGCAGCGCCGTGTTGCGCGTGTTCGATCGCCAGCCCACGTCGAACAGGTCGCCGATCAGGGGGACGCTTCCCACGACGGTGTCGATCGCGACGTTGAGCAGCATTCGCAGCAGCACCGATCTCGGCGCTCCGAGCCGCGCGGCGGCGAGCACGATGTAACCGGAGAGTGCGGCGCCGGCCAGGTCTCCCACGCCCGGGACGAGACCGATGACCGCGTCGAGACCGAACCTCAGCTTCGTCCCCGGAATGGCGACTGCCGAGTCGAGCAGCCGCGCTAGGGCGCGGATGCTCGCGGCGCGATCCTGTTGCACCGGCGGCCGTGCAGTCATTGGGATGATGTAGAAGACGTGGTGGTAGACCAGCGCCCTGGGTTGTCCGCGAACGATACAACGATGTGCAGTCCCGATGCGTAGATTCGGGAGTCGCTATCTCACCCCGTATCGGAGCTCCAATGCTGTCGAATCTGCTCGCCGTGACCGTGCCCTTCGTTCTCCAGCTGTCCGCCGTCGGCGCGGGAACCGTCGCAGATCGCTCGACCGTAGTGCCACCTCCGGGCGTGGAAGGCGCCGCGCTCACCAGCGTCAGTGCCGCGCCGACCCCTCGCCAGTCCGCGTCGGCAATACGGTTCGTCGTCGCGTCCGAGGGGAACGAAGTGCGCTACCGCGTTCGCGAGCAGCTCGCCGGCGTCGACTTCCCCAACGACGCCGTAGGCAAGACCAGCAGGATCGAGGGCGCCATCGTCATCGGTGATGATGGGCGCTTCGTACGCGAGGAGTCACGCTTCGTGGTGGATCTCGTCTCGCTCGAGTCGGACCAGTCCCGCCGCGACAACTACCTTCGTCGCAACACTCTCAAGACCGACTCCTTCCCCAACGTGACCTTCGTTCCCACATCGGCGCGCGGCCTGCCGGCCATGCTGCCCGCAACGGGCGACCTGACCTTCGAGCTCGTTGGAGATCTCACCGTGCGCAACGTGACGAAGCCGGTCACATGGCAGGTGAAGGCTACGCGTGGCAGCTC
>JBGTMW010000472.1:0-2258 GCA_041743365.1 Gemmatimonadaceae bacterium | reverse complement strand
GGGCGACATCGCGGCGGGGGCGCAGCCGCCGGCGATCGCGACGAGCGTGATGACCGCGTACCGGACCGCACAGCGCATGGCCCGAAATCGGGCGCGCAAGGACACAGCGAGTGCGAGCGCGGCCGCGGCTCTCACTCCCAGCGTCTCTGGAGCCGGCTCTTTCGTCCGGCGCGCGCTTCGCCATGGTCTCGCCATCGGGTCCTCGTCGTGCGCATCCACGCTGGAGAGATGCGCCCCGGAGAACGTCGCCGCAAGCGCAGCGACGTCCCCGATCCTCCATCCGCGGATCGGGGCTGGCAGGCGGCGGAGCAGGAGGAATTGTCGGCTTGCAGGTGTGGATTCCGGTCGCGCAACCTATTTCTTCGGATCGTCGCCGCCCATCCAGGTGATGAATTGCCAACGCCCGCCTTCCTTGATGAGGACGTCTGTGTAGCGGCCGGTGACGGTCTCTCGCTCCTTCTTGTAGTTCTCTCGAGCAATCTGGTAGCGATAGTGGACGACGGCGACGTTGCCGGTTACCGTCACGGAGATCGGGAAGAGTTCCTGCTCGAGAACTGTGCTGTTGGCGGAGTTGAACCTGGCCCAGCGCGAAAGCGACGCCCTGTTCTGCGGGAAAGGCCGGTCCGTCTCCCAATAGCTGATGCCGGGGTGGACCATGGTTTCGATCCAGGTCAGGTCCTTCGCCGCGGCCGCCTTCCACTGCTGCTCTTCGAGTCGCCAGATCTCCTGCTGCTCCGGGCTCCACGTCTGCGCGGACGCGGTGCTCGCACAGATTGCCAGAACGAAGGACGCGACAGTCAGGAACGCACGCATACGGGATTCTCCTGTGAGAGTTCGTTCGCCTCGGGGCACCCGGGGCCATGGGTGGCGAATGCGCCTCCATGGTGGTTCGCCGGGTTCATGCTCGTTCCCCTCATCTACATGAGCCCAATCTCGTGGTGCAGCGGAAGCGTCCGGACTGACGGCCCGGTGTAGGCGCCAGCCGGCGTCGTGATGTACGCATGGATGTCCGTCGGCTGCGCCATCAATCCGTCGAGCGCTGCCGAAAGCGGATCTCGCACGTCGAGGCCGATGTTGAGGCAGGTGTACCCGCGCGCCGGCATCTCGGCATACACGCTCAGCACCAGTGCGCGAAGAACCCCGGGCGCATTCGCGGGAACGCAGACGTTCGCCGCGGTGAGCCAGCGCAGCTCATCTCCGACATCCGGAAGCGGGGCCGCACGCGTAACGGGTCTCAGCGCGTTGATGCCGACGCGCATCAGCGCGAGACGCCGCGGGTAGTCCGACACGCGGACCTGCCTGAAGGCGGACTGGTCCCATGCTGCGACGAAGCCTGCAATGCGACCCTGCCGGTCGCGTGCGATCCTGAACGCCTCGACGCCGAGGCCGGGCGTCGAGAGAATCCAGCGGGCCAGCGACGCCGCGTCATGCACGGGCGCGAACTGGCGGTCCGGAGCGACGCGCGCCCAGAGCTCCGCCATCTCCTCGATGTCTCCCTCGGTCGCGACGGAGACTCGCGTCTCAGCGGTGTCGAGAGGGCGTGACCAGACGAACGGAATCCCGTGCGAACGGAGCGTCGCGAACCGGCTGAACACCGGAAGCCCGCGCGGTCCTTCGCTGCGCCGCTCCATCGGCGCGTTGCCGGCGAGAACCGTGAGGACTCCCGGAATGTCATCTCCTCCCCATTCCCGCGCGGCGTTGCACGCCCAGGAGGTCAGCACATCACCAGCGGCGCCGCCGCGATGTGCGGGATGCACCTTGAAGTCGCCGGCGTAGGCGATCATGCGCTTTGAGCCATCGAGATAGACCCGACGCGGAGAGACACTGACGCAGCCGGCTACCGAGCGCGCCGTGAGGCCGTTCACGACGCCGACACGGCACCCATCACGTTCGAGCCGGTTGAGCGCAAAGAAGTCCGGCTCGCGCTCGACGCGAAGCGTCACGGCGCCGTGAGTCTCGCACGCCGCCGCGAGATCGAGCAGCGCGTCGTTGTCGGCAGCGGTCGCGTCCCGCGCATGTGGGTCCGACTCCCACGAATCGCGCTGCATCGTGTAAACGGGGCTGCTTCGAGGTGTAGCCACACTCCCGCCGGAATTGCCGGAACGCATGGAGCTCTCCTTGGATCGAGGAAGGTCACCAAGGTTGGCACTAATGGTTCCGGTGTCCAGTGTGGCACCGATGCATCGGCGACCGAGCAAGCGAGCCACACTGCCGAGAGGCGAGAGGGGGGGGGGGGGGGGGGCGGGGGGCGGCCCCCC
>JBGTMW010000471.1:0-4309 GCA_041743365.1 Gemmatimonadaceae bacterium | reverse complement strand
GCACCCGCCGATGGTGATGCGGGTGTCGCGACTCAAGGCGATGGCGTATCAGGAGGCCAAGCGCCAGGGTGGCGTTCCGGGCGGCGCCCTCCCGGCACCGCCTACAGCAGTACCGGGCCCAGGGCTGCGCTGAGGCCTACGGCAGTATGCCGTAGGCCTTCCTGTCCGATGCCATGCGCGGGTGCACCATGATCGTTCGCGTATCGGCCAGTCCGCCGAATTCCACCACGATGGTGTAGACGCCGGGGCGCGTCGCGACGAAGCGGCCATCCTCCAGTACCGTGGCGCTGCCGTGGGTCTCGGTATTCCGCGCGATGACGCCGTAGTTGACTCGCGGGTTGATGACCAGCCGCGCGCCGCGCGCCCAGATGTCGGTGCGGAGCGGCACCGTGTCGCCGGGATGCATCTCGCGAACGTTCGTCGAGAGCACGAGCTTCGCGGCCGGGTTCCGATTGACCGTGAACGTGCGTGCCCCGCGCTTCGTCCCGTGCTCGACCGTGATGGTCACCCGCCCCGGGGCTTCGAGCACCACCACGCCGTTGGACGCGACCCGGGCAACGTCGTCGTCGCTCGAACGCCAGTGAAGCCTGGGATTCTCTACCGGAACCCTGGAGCCCTTTCTCATCACCCGCGCGGTCAGCGGTATCGTCGTCCCCACGAACGCCTCGTAGTCGCCCGCGATGATCTCGACACCGCGCACGTCGTCAGAGGCGGGTGTCATGACGAATCCGGGCTGCCCCATGAGCATGGTGAGATGATCCGCGACGCCACCGAACTCGGCGATGACCGTGTAGACCCCGGGCTCGCGCGCGGTGAACACGCCCTCATCCGTGATCTGGGCCATTTGCGGATTCGGAAGCAGGTCGCCCGCTGCGATCGCGAAGTTGACGCGCGCATCAGCCACCGGCGCGCCATCCGCTCCAGTGACCCGCGCATTCAGCCTGATCGGCGTGCCCACCCGCACCTCGGCCTGCACATCGCCGGTGAGCTTGAGTTTCCGGGCCGGATTCGGAAGCACCTCGATCGTCTTGCTCGCCGTGATCGGCCCGTACGACGCCGTTACCGTCACGGGGCCGGGCTTGAAGAGGGTGAGCGTACCCTCATCGGTGATCCACGCCGTGAGCACATCGCTCGACTGCCAGCGGAGAACCGGACGCGAGTGGACCGGAGGAGTTCCCGTGGTCCAGACGGCCGCCGCCATGTCGAGCGTCGAGCCGACGTAGGGGCCGAACAACAGCTCGGCTATCTCGATGCGCCCGCCAATGTCGGCGGGCCTGCCGTTCGCGGGCTTCTGGGCGGAAATGGGGGACAGCGCGCCGAAGGTGATGACGAGCGCTGCCATCAGGGGGGCAGAATGCATTGCGACCTCTACTGAATCAGCTGAAAAAAAAAGCGCACGGAAGGAGGGGGCGCCGTGCGCATCATTAAGACGCACACGATCGAACCCGGGTCACCCTTCCGGGATATTCGCCATTGAATACCCGGGAACCGCCTCCTGGAGCCTCCGGCCGAGCCCTGACGCTACCGATCCCGGCGCCGGACGATGTCCGCGACCACCCATCCGAGGAACGTGATCGCGACGATGCTGAAGCAGATCGATGAGATCGTCCAGGACAGCCCCTGCTGGGTCATCGAAAGGGTGCTCAACCCGAGCGCGGCGCAGCCCAGTCCGAGCCGCCCCTGCCACTGCGGCGCCGGCGACGCCTGGCGCTGGGTGCGGTACCAGAGGCTGACGCCGAACAGAAAGGTGACGATTCCTATCCAGAGCCGCATGCGCACTCCGCGGGTTAGTTTGGTGCATGGCTGCCGGCAACGGTCCCCGCGGAACGCGCTCCCCGCGCTCGGCGCCCGCTGGATCGCCGGGCTGGCGCGAGCGGGCCGCCGCGCTCCGCCACGTCCCTGCCCTGGTCAAGATGGTCTGGGGCACGCATCGAGGCTACACCGCCGCGATGATCGTTCTGCGCTTCGTGCGCGCGCTCGTGCCCATCGCGATGCTCTGGGTCGGGAAGCTGATCATCGACGTCGTCGTGGATTCGCTCACGACCGAACCGGATTACAGGCGGCTCTGGCTCCTCGTCGGGATCGAGATCGGCATCGTGGTGATCGGAGAGGTGCTCGCGCGCGCATCGTCCGTCTTCGAGAGCCTGCTCGGCGACCTCTTCTCGAACGTGGTCAGCATCCGGCTCATGCGGCACGCCGCCACTCTCGACCTGGCGCAGTTCGAGGATCCGGAGTTCTACGATCACCTCGAGCGGGCGCGGCGCCAGACGGTCGGACGAATAGGGCTCCTCACCGGCCTCCTGGCCATCGCCCAGGACGCCCTGACTCTCGTGACGCTCAGCGCGGCGCTCCTCGCCTACATGCCGTGGCTGATGGTGCTGCTCATCGTCGCGGTGCTTCCGAGCTTCCTGGGCGAGACGCACTACGCCGCGCTTGGCTACTCCCTCCTCTTTCGGCGCACTCCCGAGCGCCGGCTCCTCGACTACCTGCGGTTCGTCGGCGCGAGTGATGACACGGCGAAGGAAGTCCAGATGTTCGGCCTGGCTCCCTGGCTCACCGACCGCTACAAGTCGCTGGCCGACCGGTTCTACCGGGAAAACAAGAACCTCTCGGTACGCCGTGCGGTCGTAGGCACGGCGCTCTCGACCCTGGGCACGCTCGGATATTACGGGGCGTACGCGATAATACTCGTGCAGGCGGTTCAGGGTGCGATCACCATAGGCTCCCTCACATTCCTGGCGGGGTCGTTCTCCCGCAGCCGCGACCTCATTCAGCGACTGCTGATGTCCGCGAGCGGCATTCACGAGCAGGCGCTCTACCTGCGCGACCTCTTCCTGTTCTTCGAGATGAAGCCGACGATCGCGTCGCGGCCGGACGCGATACCGGTTCCCCGTCCGCTGCGCACGGGCTTCGTCTTCGAGGATGTGGGATTCCGGTATCCGGGAAGCGAGCGCTGGGCAGTTCGCCACGCGAGCTTCGCGGTGCGCGCGGGGGAGCGCGTCGCCCTGGTCGGGGAAAACGGCGCGGGAAAGACGACGCTCACCAAGCTCGTGGCGCGTCTCTACGATCCCACCGAGGGGCGAATCACGCTCGACGGAGTGGACCTGCGCGACTATGACCTCGCATCGCTCCGCCGGACCATCGGAGTCATCTTCCAGGACTTCGTCCGCTTCGACATGCGATTCGACGAGAACATCGGAGTGGGGGAGATCGCGACCGCACAGGCATACCTGAACAGGATGCACACGGAGGACGAGCCCCAGCGGTCGGGTGATTCCGACCGCAGCGGACGGGTGGCGGAACCGGCGGTCTCCACCGCTGAAATACCGGCCGCACTCCGCCTGGCGGCCGAACAGTCCCTCGCCTCCTCGCTTCTCCCGCGTCTGCCCGCGGGGTATCGGCAGATGCTCGGCCGTCGCTTCGATGATGGGGTCGACCTGAGCGGCGGCGAGTGGCAGAAGATCGCCTTGGCGCGAGCATACATGCGTGACGCGCAGGTTCTCATCCTGGACGAGCCTACGGCTTCGCTGGATGCACGCGCGGAGTACGAGGTCTTCCTCAGGTTTTCGGAGCTGATGGCGGGACGCACGGCGGTGCTGATATCACATCGGTTTTCCACCGTTCGCATGGCCGACCGCATCGTTGTCCTCGAGGGCGGACAGGTCGTCGAGGATGGGACCCACGAAGAGCTCGTTGCCGGCGGTGGCCTTTACGGCGAGCTGTTCGCAATGCAGGCGGCCGGCTATCGGTGACGTGTGACAGAAGTCACCGCGGCGGCATTTTGACGCAGTGCGGGGCGCGTCGGGTTTCCTTTGCACGAGCTCTGGGAATCGCCTCTTGTAGCGTCGTTCGCCGACGCGCATTGTATGCGGAGATCGCGCGGTCGGGCAAGGCGTGCGTCGCCAACATCTTCGGACCAAAGGAGGCGCCAATGGATTTCTCGGTCGCGAAGCAGGGTGATACCGTCGTCGTCGGCATCGAGGGTCATCTCGTGGTCGGCAACCGCAACGAGCTGAAGCAGCTCGTTCTCGACCAGCTCGATCGTGGCGAGCGTCACTTCCGAATCGATCTCGGCCGCACACGTTACGTGGACAGCTCGGGGCTTGGCGTCCTCGTCGCGCTGTCGAAGAAGGTCAGCCAGGAACATGGAACTTTCAGCCTTGCCCGGCTCGACCCCGACATGAGGACGCTCTTCGATCTCACGAAGCTCGACACGCTGTTCACCTTCGACGAGCCGGACGCGAACGAATCGCCCGAACGCGGGGCGCCGCCCGGCCCGCGAGCGTCGGAGTCTCGCTACGGCGCCGCC
>JBGTMW010000470.1:0-5327 GCA_041743365.1 Gemmatimonadaceae bacterium | reverse complement strand
ATCCCCGGCTCGCGCACATGATCCTCGCCGCGCCGCGGGATCTGACGGGAACGGCCTGTGACATCGCTGCGCTGCTCGGCGAGCGTGACGTGCTGCGCGGCCAGCAGGGACCACCGGATGCCGATCTCAGGCTGCGCCTCGAGGCCATGCTCGGTACCGGCCACGACTCGCGAGAGATGGTGCACGGGATGTGGGTGGACCGGGATGGCGTGCGGCGCGCGCGCCAGCAGTCGCGCGAGTGGAGGCGGCGCTTCGGCGCTGGTATCGATGCTGATCGTGACTCGATACGATCCGGCGATGAAACCGACGCCGCGGCGCGCGACGCCATTGAAAGTGCCGAACTGCTGCTCGCACTCGCCTACCCGGATCGCATCGCTCAAAGGCGAACCGCGGAGAGCGGCGATCGATTCCTGCTCCGGAACGGGAGGGGGGCGGTGCTCGCGCGTCCTCAGGCGTTGAGTGCCGAGCCGTGGATCGTTGTTGCGGAGCTCGACGATCAGCAGGCGGAGAGCCGCATCATGCTCGCGGCACCGGTATCGCTGGGAGAGCTGGAGGCGCAACTCGACGCGGAGATCGTCCGCGAGGAGATCGTCGAATGGGACGCGCCAACCCGCTCCGTGGTCGCGCGCCGCCGCGAGCGGCTCGGTGCGCTGGTACTCGCCGATGCACCGTTGCGTGACGCCGATCCCGACCGGGTTGCCGCGGCGCTTCTGGAAGGTGTGCGAACCACCGGGATCGGCGCGCTCTCCTGGCCCGACGATGCACGGCGGCTCCGGGAGCGCATCGCGTTCGTCGGGCGTCATGAGTCCGACTGGCCCGATGTCTCGGACGACGCCCTCCACGCGTCGCTCGGTGCCTGGCTGGGGCCCGACCTCGCCGGACTTCGGACTCTTGCCGAAGTGCAGCGGCTCGATCTCGGCGAGAGCCTTCGGAGGATGCTGGGCTGGCGACAGCGCGCCGCGCTCGATGAGCTGGCGCCCACTCACATCACGGTGCCCAGCGGGTCGCGGATTCCGATCGACTACGGCGATCCGGAGACCCCGGTGCTCGCCGTGCGCCTCCAGGAGATGTTCGGCTGTACGGACACGCCGTCGATCGCGCGCGGCCGCGTGCCACTGACCGTGCACCTTCTTTCGCCGGCGAACAGGCCGGTGCAGATCACGCGTGACCTGGCCGGGTTCTGGCGGAAATCCTACTTCGATGTTCGAAAGGATCTGCGCGGGCGCTACCCCAAACACCACTGGCCGGACGATCCACTCGCGGCGACGCCGACCAGTCGCGCGAAGCGCCGACTCACCTGAAGGAGGGGCGCTCCGACGCGAACAGCAGTCGCGTGGCTCCGCGTCTCCACTCCGCAGGTGCGCGCGCTCCGAGGACGGTCACGGCCATGCTGTAGGCGTGGCCTCGCAGCACGGGCGACAGCCCCGAGAGCGATTCCTCTGCCCTCCTCGCTTCGCTTCCCGACGCGAGCTCCACGAATCGGAGCATGCGCCGCAAGTCGCTCGGAGCAACCTCGTCCCCCGAAGGCAGGAAGGGTGTATGATCCCTTCCGGAACGAATGGCCAGCGCAATGCTCGCCCAGCGTGTGTCCTCATCCACGCCGGCCGAGGGATCGAGCGCAAGTGCGCGTGCCTGCAGTTCCTGACTCGCACCGTCCGAAGCAGCGGCGAGCCGCAGCACCCGAGCCTCGATCACCGAGTCCTGGTGCGCGAGCTTCAGCGCCCTGTCGAGATTTCCTATCCTGAGCGCCGAGTACCCAAGCTCGGCGATCGAGTCCATCCCTTCCCCGGTCTCGAGAGCCATGAAGTATTCGAGAAGATCGGACCCGCGGGCGAGCTTTGCGACGACGGAGCTGTCGCTGCCCACGAGACGATGGATGCGCGCCAAATCCACCGCGACGCGCCCGGCCAGCGGAGGCACCATGCGTCGAGATGCCTCCAGCGCGGACAGCGCCTCGTCCCATCGGGCAACTCGCGCGTGCGCGAACCCCGCGCCATATGCAAGCCAGCCGTTGTCGGGCCAACGCGCGTAGCCGTCTAGAAATGACCGTGCCCTTTCGGCATCATCGGCGATGCATCGTGCCGCGACGTAATGCAGGTCGCCGTCATCCGTTGAGGCAAGGGCCATCGCGCGGTGGCGAAAGCACACGCTGTCCCTCGCCGCGCCGGTGGCCGCGTCATGCTCGAAACGAAGCAGGATCACATCGTCGGGTTTCTCGGCCAGCCTCGCGGCAAGGATCTCGCGGTCCGGCGAGACCTCGAGAGCGAGGCCCAGCCAGTGGATGATGTTGGGTGAGCTCGTGGCATCCCACCGTGCATGAGCCGCGATGACCTGCTGCGCCTCGGCGCTGTCGGCGACCATGGTGAGCTGCCGGGTCGGGTCGAGGTCTCCGACTCCGGTGAGGACGCGCCGCCGTGCGCCGCCGCTCCTGCCCACGCCAATGCTGTCCGGAGGCTCCGCGAATAGAATGTCCGCCGACGTGCGGCTCCATCGCTTTGCGCCGACCATGTTCTCCGGCTCCGGCTCCGAGTTTCCATACACCGCGGTCCATTCGACCATCGGCGTCGCTCCGGCCACGTTGTACACGAATCTCGCGAAGCTGCCGGGCACCTCGGGATCGAAGGCCTCGATGAGCTTCCCCTCCCGTGTGCGCGCCTCGATGTGGTGTACGCCAGCGGTCGCGATCAGCTGCGTGCGCGAGGCGAGCGGGCCGAGCGGGACTTCGTCTTCACCGATCGTGACGATTACCGGTATGGCCAGGCCGTTGTAGATGGTGAGGGATGCGTTGCCGAAGGTGCCCCCGAACCCGAGCACCGTCGCTACTATGCCCGCCGCGACCGCGACGCGGGCGGCCGTCGGGACGGCGCCATCGGCAATCTGGAACCGCTCCCACCAGTTGAGTCTGGCCTTCAGCTCACGCTCCTTCCCGGCGAGGAGCATGTCGTACTTCTCCGGAACGCGAGATGGCTCCGGTGCGGGGGCAGGGGGCGTCATCTCACGGATGTGCGCGGCGAGCGCTGCCTCCGTGAGGAGCAGCTGCTCCAGCGCCGCGGACCGGAGCGCGGAGCACGGGCCGGCGGCCTGGCGTACCCAGCCGTCGATCACGTCGAGCCAGTCGCCGACGTTCTCCTCATCCGCTTCGCCCAGATCGAAGTTGCCGAGCATCTCGGTCCACGACACTGCCTCCAGTCGCTGGAGCAGTGTGGTGTCGAGCATCAGGCCGCTGCTCTGCGCAAAGACGCGACTCAGCGCGCCATGAAGCTCGTTCGCCGCCGCCAGCACGCGTTTCCGGCCGCCCGAGCTCGTGCGCCCCGTGACGGTCGAGATGTGAACGGTGTGGGCGAGGACGCCGTGCAGGTCCACGATATTCGATGCCGTGTGATCCGCGTAGTGGAGCGCCGCGAGCAGCCCTTCGAGATACTTCGCCCAGCCGGCGCCGAGCTCGGTCGCGGCGGCCATGTGCGCCGATCGACGCATTCGATCCCCGGATGAGAGCCGCTTCTCGACCGCCGCGATGTCGCGCATCAGTCGGTCGATCGAACCCGGGATCTCCCGGCGCTTGATCTCGCGTCCCCTGTAGCGGATGCCTTCGGCGGGTGGCGCAAGCGTCCCCGACTGCAGGGCGCGAAGCTGCGCGAGCTCCTTCTCGAATTGCCGCAGCCGGGCGACTTCACGGGTCAGGCCTTCGGGGTAGAGGTCGTCGAGCTGCTGTCGCCACATCTTCGATGGAGGTTCGACGAGCATCGACGCACGCGCCGCACTGCGCACCACGGACCGACCGAGATAGCAGCCGCGATAGCGGCTGTTCAGGAACTCGCGCGCGAAGTGACCATCCACCACCTCCATCCACTCCTCGCTCGATGCCGGCGCGGGAGCGTCCGGTCCCATCATTATGGCGGAAACCTGCTCGCGCACCCCCGCAGGATCGTCGAAGATCGTCCATGCGCTGTTGTCGTCGAGCTCGGCGCGTACATAGCGACGCTTGCAGTTGGCCTCCCGCTCGTGATTGAGGGGATGGGTGAGCCACATCTTCGGCGGCTGCGCAAGCTCGGCCTTGAACAACCTGTGCGCTGCGGCGCGGTCAGCGGGGATCGGCGGCACGAGACCGTACGACGGATCGCCCAGAATCGCTCGCGTCCGGTCAATGACCGCGGTATGGATCGCGAAGAAATCCCGCGGCGGTCCCTTGCCGTGCCCGCCGCCCACGACGCCGACCGCGCGATCCCAGGAGTCATCCGCCGCCTGCAATCGGTGCAGCGCGTTGATCAGCGCATCGCTGCCGGTGAGCGACACCGCGACGAGGTCGGCCTGGAACTCCATCTCCCGCGAGAGCGCCCGCTGGATGATGACCACCATACCGAAGACCGAATCCACCAGCGACCGGATCGACCACACGATGAGGCTGAGGGCCCACCCGATCCAGGCGACGCGCACGTCGAGGTGCGACAGGCGCACCAGGAAGGCATCGAGCTTGTCGCGCCGGTTCACGAGGTGCGCGGCAATCTGCTGCGCGAGATACGACCAGCGGAAAACCGCCATCGAGCTCTGCGTGAAGTGACCGAACTCGTGCGCGAGCACTGCTCGCAGCTCGCCGAGCGTGACCGCGTTCACGAGCCCGAGTCCGATCTCGAGGTTCTTCTTCGTCGGGAAGATCAGGTTCAGCGCGGAGAGGTCGTAGAAGACCGCTGCGTTGACTACCGGAGAGAGGAAGACGCGGTGGGGACGCGGTGCCCGCGCTCGGTCGGCCAGGTCGTGAAGGAAGTCGAAGAGCCGGGGCTGCTGCTCCCTGGTGATCTCAATGGAGTCTTCGGTACCGCCATGCTTCACGAAGAAGAGCGGCTTCAGCATCATCATCGCGAGAAAGACGGAGCAGCCCGCGACGAGGTACCCCTCGAACGCAACGGTATCGGCGGCGATCGTCAGCCGATACGCCGTGAAAAGGAACCACCCGGCGAGGACGAAGTACAAAACGATGAACACCACGAGGCTGGCGACGGCGAGCCAGACCCGCCGTTTGTACGCAGCCGAGGGTTGTGGAAGCGGTGCCAGGAGCCCGGCCCGCGCGTTCATGGTCCTCGCCGTCATCGGTGTCCATGGTGTGTGGGGGACAGCACCCATGGATGGACTCGCGGGACATGCTTTCGGTTTCGCGCGGCGGGGCCAGGCGGCAGACTGGCCATTCCCCTCTGGGTTGGGCACTTCAGCGGCAGCGGGCAGCGGTCGGGAGTGACCGGAACGCTCACAGTCAGCTAATATCAGTCATATGGGACGACAATTCATCCGTCGAATTGCCGGGCTGCTGCTCGCCGCCGGCGCGGTCGCGGCCT
>JBGTMW010000469.1:0-2699 GCA_041743365.1 Gemmatimonadaceae bacterium | reverse complement strand
CTCTGGTGTGTCGCCGCTTCTCACGGAGCCTCATCTGAACCGGGCATCGTCATCGGGTGGAAATATCGGTTCGCGGTCATTGTGCGTACACGTGTCCGGCTCAAACCATATAGCCGATGTCAGAGGCACCCGTCGGATAGGCGAAGAGGGTCGTCTTCACATCCTCTGCCGTCAGCCCTTTTCGGATGGCCAACGCGAAGACATTGATTACCTCGTCGACGTGCGGCCCGATCAGGTGCGCGCCCAGGATACGGTCGGTCTCCTCTTCGACGAGGACCTTGAACCCGTAGGTCGTTTCCGCGACACGCCGCGCTGTGTACCAGTCCGACGCCTTCTCGTACTGCATCCGAAATTTGATCCCGGTCTCGCGCGCCTGTTTTTCGCTGAGACCGACGGACGCGATAGGCGGGATCGTGAACGCGACGCTCGGCACACCAAGATAGTTCGGTTTCTGATGATTGCCATTCAGCATGTTGGCTGCGACCACCTTCGCGTCATGGCTCGAGACGGGCGTCAGCGGCGGGCCGCTCAGCGCCGCGTCGCCCACCGCATAAACCGCGGGGTTGGACACGCTTTGAAGAAACTCATTCAGCCTGAGGCGGCCCTTTTCGCTCTCCACGCCCGCCGCAGCCAGATCGAGCGGCTCGAGATCGGGGACGCGCCCGGCCGCATGCACCACGAGATCGGCCGTGAACACCTCATCCTTGCCGTTCGAGGACGCGCGAACCGATAGACCACCAGCGCTCTTTTCTATGGCTGTCACGCGCGTCTCGAGCCGCACGTCGATCCCGACTTCGTGGAATTTCTCCATGAGCCAGCCGACAAGATCCGGATCGAACGCCGTGAGCATACGCTCCGCCCGCTGGAGCACGGTCACTTGCGCGCCTGCTCGCGCCGCGAGGTGGGAAAACTCGGCCGCAATGAAGCCGCCACCGACCAGGACGATCTTCTTCGGCAGTCGATCGAGCTCGAGGAATTCGGTGCTCGTGATGAGATGCTCCTCGCCCGGAATGCCGAGACGCATCGGCACCGCCCCGACGGCGATCAGGATGAAACGGCCCTCGATCACCTCGCCGCCGACCTCGACCGAGCGGGATCCGCGGAACCTGGCGCGGCCGCGATAGGCATCGATGCCGTTTTTCGCGAAGTTCTTCTCCTTCATCGCCGGCACCGGCGCCGTGAACGTGCGCTTGAACTTGATGAGCTCGTTCCACGCAATGGCTGGCTCCCCACCCGCGATGCCCTTGCCGCGCATTCGGCGGGAATGGTCGATTGCTTCCGCTGCGCCGACCAGTACCTTCTTCGGATCGCAGCCACGCAGCGCGCAGGTGCCACCGAAGGGCAAGTGGTCGATCACCGCCACGCTCCACCCGGCGGAGCGGCAGCGTGAAGCGGCGCCAGACGCGCCCGTTCCGGTTCCGATGGCGATGAGATCGTATTCCTTGGTCATCCTGGTTCCTCTTCAGAGAGCTCGGCCGAGAATGTCAGCGGGGGCCGTCGTGCAGCCACATAGCAGCGCCCTGATGAATAGTGATGCCCACGCGAGCGGCCGCCTGCGCGATCTGGTAGTGGCGAACCATATTTGATGTCTCCTGCGCCGTTCACCCTGCGCAGCAGGAAAGCTGTTTCACGTCCTTCTTGAACGTTTGCGCGCACAGCTTCAAGCCCTCGACCATGGTCAGGTAGGGGAAGAGCTGCCCTGCGAGATCATCGACCGTCATACAGTTGCGGATTGCGAGCGCGGCCGTTTGGATCAGCTCTCCGGCCTGGTCTGCCACCGCCTGCACGCCCAGCAGACGCCCGGTTCCTGCTTCCGCGACGAGCTTGATGAATCCCCGCGTATCGAAATTGGCGAGCGCGCGCGGCACGTTGTCGAGCGTGAGCGTGCGGGTCCCGGTATCGATGCCCTCGAGATGCGCTTCGGCCTCGGAGAGACCCACGGTTGCCACTTGCGGATCGGTGAAGACCACCGCCGGCATCGCCGTCAAGTCGAGAGCCGCCTCTCCGCCAGTCATGTTGACCGCCGCGCGGGTGCCGCCGGCCGCCGCTACGTAGACGAACTGCGGCTGATCGGTGCAGTCACCGGCGGCAAAGATGTTCGGCGCGCTGGTACGCATGTGGTCGTCAATTACGATGCTGCCTTGGCGGCCGAGGTTCACGCCGGCATTTTCCAATCCCATACCGCGGGTGTTGGGCGAGCGGCCGGTGGCAACCAGCAACTTGTCAGCGCGCAACTCGCCGTGGTTGGTGGCGAGTACGAACTCGCCGTTCGCATACGACACGGCGCTTGCCTGTGCATGCGTGAGCACCTCGATGCCCTCGGCGCGAAAAGCGTCAGTCAGGGTTTCGCCGATGGCCGGATCCTCCCGGGAGAGGAGCGTATTGCGGGCGAGAAGGGTAACGTGGCTGCCGAGTCGCGCGTATGCCTGGGCGAGCTCCACCGCGACCACCGACGAGCCGATGACGGCGAGGCGTTGCGGAATGGTCGGACTTTCGAGCGCTTCGGTCGAGGTCCAGTATGGCGTTTCTTCGAGGCCGGAAACCGGCGGGAGGGCAGGGCTGGCGCCGGTCGCAATCAGGCAGCGATCGAAGTACACCTCGCCTTCGGCGCTCCCGGTGCGCCGAACAAGCAGGGTGTGGCCGTCCTTGAAGCGGGCCTCGCCGTGCAGCACGGTGATCGCCGGATTGCCTTCCAGGAT
>JBGTMW010000468.1:0-6606 GCA_041743365.1 Gemmatimonadaceae bacterium | reverse complement strand
CCGATCTTGGCGCGGAGCGTGGCAGGTACTTCCCCGACATCACGCTCGGGGCAACGACCGGCGCGTATGACGCGCAGTTCTTCCCATCGGCTCTCAAGAGGTCACAGCTCGCCGTCTCGCTGACGCTTCCGATCTGGAACGGCGGCGAGCGTGAGCTCGGAGTCGCGCGCGCGCGCGCACTGCGCACCGTCGCGAGAACGGAGCGCGAGGAGCGGGAGCGAGCCGCCGCCGAAATGATCGCCGAGGCATACCTTGGTTACGAGACATCTCGCGCCGGAATCGAGCTCGCGCTGGTTGGCGTGACGGTCGCGGCGGAGAGCTACCGTGTGCAGCGAGCGCGCTATCGCGAGGGCGCCGCGCCGATTCTCGACCTGTTGGAGGCGCAGGGAGCGCTGAGCGACGCTGAAGCGGCGCTCGTGCAATCACGATATGCCACGCTGCTCGCGCTGGCGCAGATCGAGGCAGTGCTCGGTCGCCGCCTGTTCGAGAACAACGATACCAATTCGACCAACCGAGACGAATCCCGATGACATCCCCGATACCAGAGTATCAGGAGAAGCAGAAGTCCAGGAAGCGCGGCATCATCATCGCGACGATCCTCGCCGTCGCTGTCATTGTGATCGCGATCGTGGGATCCGGACGCTTCTTCGGTGACGGCACCGCCGAAGGCGCAATGGCCGGCGGCCCCGGATCAATGCCGCCGATGCCGGTCGATGTCGACACCGCGCGCCGCGAGACGGTGATCGATGCCGTTCGGGCAACGGGCCGAATCGAAGCCGTGCAGGCCGTCGAGCTTCGCCCCGATGAGCAGGGCCGCATCACCGAGCTCCTGTTCGCCGAGGGTCAGTCCGTGTCGAAGGGGACACCGCTGGTGAGGATCGACGACGAGATGCTGCGGGCACAGGCCAGGCGGGCCGAGGCCGAGAGCGCTCTCGCTCGCCAGCAGCTGGAGCGCGTGCGTCGGCTGCGCGCAGACAACGCATCGACCCCGGCGGATCTCGAGCGTGCCGAAGCCGGATCCCGGAGCGCGGAAGCCGCGCTGGCGATGCTCGAGCTGCAAATCGAGCGCACCATCGTCAGGGCGCCATTCGGGGGAGTCGTCGGCCAGCGATTCGTCAGCGCGGGCGACTACGTTACCACCGCCACGCGGCTCCTGACCCTGCAGACGGTCGATCCGCAGCGCGTCGTGATCGACGTTCCCGAGCGACATGCCGTGCAGCTGCGGCGCGGACAGACGGTCGAGTTCACCGTGGCGGCGCAGCCGGGCCGCGTCTTTCGTGCACAGGTCGAGTTCATCGATCCGGTCGTGCACAGCGCCAACCGCACCATCATGGTGAAGGCGCGCTCCGCGAACACGGACCGGCTCCTCAGGCCGGGCATGTTCGTGGAGGCTCGGCTTGCAACGTCGACGCGCCCGAACGCGATCGTGGTGCCCGAGGATGCGGTGCAGCCTCTGCGCACGGTGAACGTGATCTGGGCTGTGGTGGACGGAAAGGCGAGCCGGCGGGTGGTGGAGCTCGGAGCCCGCGCGCAGGGTGTGGTGGAGATCGTCTCCGGTATCGAAGCCGGCGAGCTCGTTGTGGTTGGAGGCCTGGATCGAATGGCGGAGGGAATGCCGGTGGCTGCGCAAACGCGCGGTCTGGCCAGGGAGCGCCCGCCCGATGACGCCGGTGCAGCAGGTCGCACGTCGGGGTGAGGTTCTCATCGGCCTTGACGTCACCGCGAACGCCGTTGACGCCGTTGACGCCGTTGACGCCGTTGACCGTCTAACGACGTTGCAGACGTACTCCTAACGCCGTTCTGTTCTAACCGATGCCGCCCTGAACGCCGTTGACGCCGTGTCGACTTTCGCGCACCTCACGCCCCCGGCAGCTCCACCCATGCCGTCGTCCCCTTCCCAGGCTCGCTCTCGAGACGCAGCTCTCCTCCCATCGCGCGCGCAAAGTCGCGCGCTATGGCGAGTCCGAGTCCGATTCCGGGGTACCTTCGTGTCATTCCCCGATCCACCTGGAAGAACGGCTCGAACACGCGCTCGAGCTGATCCGCCGGGATCCCGATGCCGCTGTCGACGACCCGGATGAGGATCTTCCCCCGCTCGCGAGTGGCGCCCAGCTCGAGACGACCGCCCGACGGAGTGAACTTCGCCGCGTTGGCGAGGAGGTTGAGCAGGATCTGCCGCAGACGCTCCGGGTCGGCGCGCACGGCGAGCGATGGATCGCAGCCGTCGCGCGCGAAGGCGAGTTCCTTCCGCCGCAGCTCGGGCTCGATCACCAATGCGACCCCATCCAGCAAGTCGCACACGGCGACGGTCTGCATCGACAGCGACAGGCGCCCCGCCTCGAGCTTCGCGAAGCTCAGCACATCCTCGATCATCGCGAGGAGATGCTGCTGACTGCTGTGTATCCGGGAGAGATAGGTGCGCTGTGTCTCTGTGATGCCGTCCCCCGCCTCCAGCGAGATGAGCTCCACGTATCCCGAGATCGCGTTCAGCGGCGTGCGCAGCTCGTGACTCATCACCGCGAGGAACTCCGCCTTGGCGCGGTTCGCCTCGGCCACCGCATCGTGCGCGCGGCGAAGTCGCTCCTCCGCATGCCTTCGCTCGGCGATCGACGCCGCGAGGACGAGGAAGGTCGCGGCGACGACGCTCATGAAGGTCTGGAGTTCGAAGAGGCTCTCGTACAGCACCGGTCGGGCGAACGGGCCGTAACCGGATGTGCCTCCCCAGACCGCGATGGCCGACGTGAGCAGCGTCATCGCCGCGGCACCGGGCGGCCCGAACCGCAACGACGCCCAGATCAGCCCGGGAAAGACGAGATATGCCTGGCCGAAGGCGCCGGGACCGCTCGCCGCCGAGCCGCCGAAGATGGCAAGGTTCACAACGACGACCGAGATCACCAGCGCCGCCGCCTCCAGCAGGCGTCGTGGTGTCAGCCAGACTCGCGGCACCGTGGACCATGCGAGGAGTACCGGCGCGACGACCAGGGCGCCAATCAGGTCTCCGAGCCACCATGCGCGCCAGGCGACTCCGATCTGTTCGCGCGGAAGGATGCCGCCGAGGTGGAGGCTCGCGACCCCGATCGTCGCGCTGATCATCGTGGCGAGCGCGGCGGCGAGCGCGATCAGTGCGAGAACATCCTGAAGCCGGTCGAGCGATGGCCTGAATCCGGGAACCCGCCGGAGCAGGTAGGTCGCCGCAACCGCCTCGAGCGTGTTTCCGGCGGCCATGCCCAGCGCCACGATCAGTGGAGCGCCCGTCAGCACGTTGGCGACGAGCGCGCCGATGAAGATTCCCGGCCACAGCCGGTACCCGAAAATCAGGAGTGCCGCGAGCGCGATGCCGGTGGGCGGCCAGACAAGGGTCGCGAAGCCGGCGACGGCGTCGATCGTGAGCCCGGCCCGCGCGGCGACGAGATACACGATCGCCAGACCGACAATTCGCGCCAGGTCGCGGACCCACTGTCCTGCGCCGGGCCGGATCACGCGGAGCTCGGACTGGTCGTCTCCACTGCTGCTTGATGTCAACGAGTCACCGATGTGTCCGTCACCGGCCGTTGGGCGGTGCGTCCCGACCCGTCAAGCCGCCATGCGGGGCCGACGATGCGGCCGAGCGAAAGACGTGCGCCAGTGCACGTTCGTCACGGCGCGCCAGCGTCCTCGCCGATGAAGTCAACCCGTCACCCCAGCGACGCTCACCCCCTCCGGTCGAACCGACGCCCGGTCACCCGGCGTGATGTAGTCCCGATACTCAGTCCGGAATCGCGCCGTTGATCTCCATGACGTTGCGATCGGGATTGAAAAGGTAGATATGGGGAGATCCCGCCGCGCCGTTGACCGTCCAACGCCGTTGACCGTCCAACGCCGTTGACCGTCCAACGACGTTGACCGTCTAACGACGTTGCAGACGTACTCCTAACGCCGTTCTGTCCTAACCGATGTCGCCCTGAACGCCGTTGACGCCGTTGACGCCGTTGACGCCGTTGACGCCGTTGAGCTTAGTCCAACGCCGCCGCGTTGATCTCTATGACGTTGCGATCGGGATCGAGAAGGTATATCTGGGGAAACCCCGCCGTGCCCGTGGGGTTCTCGCGCAACTTCAGCAGCGGGTCGGTCGCGTCGGCCGAGTAACCCCTGGTGCGCAGGTGCTCGAGCGCGCCACTGTAGCTGGTAACGCGGATGGCGAAGTGGGCATCGTGTGAGTCGATGCCCTTGCCGATCCTCAGCGTCGAGTGCTCGCCGACGATCAGGTGCAGCACCCGATCTCCCACCGCGAACCATGCCCCGGGAAAGCTGAAGCCCGGGCGGGCGACTTCCTCGAGGCCAAGTACCTTCGAGTAGAAGCTCTTCGACGCCGACAGGTTGGTGATCGGCAGGCTGACGTGATGCAATGTCTCGATGCGCAGCATATTGAAATCCGGTCGAGGGTGAATATGCGAGCATGGAGCGCACGGCGGTATTCTATGCGTTGCCACGCACGGTCGCGAGAAGGCGCCCGGCGACTGTGAATCGACCATCCACCGTAGAGAAAGGGACTTCGAATGCCCGGCAAACATCTCCGGTTCGGCAGGGGCTTTTCCGTCGCGCTGGGAAACCGGCGCGCTCAGGCGGCGACGATGGTCCTCGCGCCCGGTGATTCGGAGGGAGGGGAAGGCAATCGCCACCGCGGCGCCGATCAGTGGTTGTACGTTGTCTCGGGCCGCGGGTGGGCGACGCTGGCAGGAAAGCGCCGGCAACTTCGTGCGGGTACGCTGATCCTGATCGAGCGGGGTTCGACCCACCAGATCCGCAACACAGGCCGGACGCCCCTGAAGACGCTCAACATCTACGTGCCGCCGGCCTACACGAAGGGCGGAGACGAGCTGCCGCGCGGCCGGGGCTGATCACCGCGGAATCTCCCGTAGGGCTGAAATCGTCCACCCCGACTGGAACGCAACCGTGAGTCGCTCGCAACGCATCGCCCACGACGCTTTCGCCTCACTGTACGCCGACGGGCGCCACGCCCTGCCAATGGCACTGGGCGTCGCCGCCGGAGTCGGTGTGCTGTCGGCCGTAATCGCGATTGGCCAGGGCACCAGCGACCGGGTGACGGCGCTGGTCGGCAGGGGGGGACTGGACATCGTGATGGTCCACGCCGGCGGGGAGGGCCCGACGGTCGCGCCGCGTGGAGACAGCGCGCTCGCCCTCCTGTTCCTCGAGGACGCACGCGCCATCTCGAGGCTGCCGAACGTGGAGATGATGAGCGCCGTGCAGATCCAGGGCGGGATCACGATCATCAATGGAGACCGCTCGGTGGTCACCCGCGGCTTCGGTGTCGAGCCTCCGTGGATCGGGATACGCCGGTGGGCGGTGACCGACGGCGAGTTCATATCGGACCTGGACATGTGGGAGAGGAGTCGCGTTGCGACGCTGGGCGCGAAGGTCGCACGTGAGCTGTTTCGCAGCGGCGGCGCGGTTGGAAGTACCGTGCAAATCGCGAACGAGCCGTACACGGTGAAGGGCGTCTTCCTCGAGACGGAAACGAACGCCGGGGGCGATGCCCCGTACGATCTCGTAGTCGTCCCGCTCACCACCGCCATGTGGCGGCTCTTCGGCCGGACCTACCTCGAGCAGGTCGTCATCCGCGTGTCCGACCCACGGCGCGTCGCCGAGACGGCGGAGGGGGTGCGCGAGCTGCTGCGAGAGCGACACAAACTTTCACCGGGAATGCCGGACGACTTCAGCGTGCGCGAGCCGGAGGGCATCGAGAATGCCGCGCTGGAGACATCGTCCACGCTGCACACGCTGCTGTTCGCCCTTGGCGTGGTGACGCTCCTCGCCTCAGGGCTCGTCATCATGATCGTGATGCTGCGCGGTGTGTCGCAGCGCGCGCGGGAGATCGGGGTGAGGCGGGCCGCAGGCGCGCGGGCCCGTGACATCTCCTGTCACTTCCTCCTCGAGGCGGTGTTCATTTCGGTCTCCGGAGGGATAGTCGGGCTGATCATCGGTCTGGCGGTCGCCACCGGTCTGTCCGTGACTGGCGTAGCGCCCGCGCGGATCACGTGGATCCCGATCGTCGGGGCACTGGTGGCGAGCGTCGTGATCGGCGTCCTCTCCGGCCTTCGACCCGCGCAGCGGGCCGCGCAGGTGGAGTCGGCAATCGCTCTGCGCACAGGAACGTGATCGCCCTCGATGGAGTGACGAAGAGCCATCGTGCGAATGGCGTCGTGACGGACGTGCTACAAGGAGTCACGATGCGCGTCGAGCGCGGCGAGCTCGTGGCAATCACCGGCCGCCCGGGCTCGGGGAAATCCACACTGCTCAGCGTCATCGGGCTGCTCGACCTTCCCGACGGCGGCAGCTACCGACTCGACGGCACCGACATGTCGCATGCCGATGACGAGAAGCGCTCCTCGGCACGCAGCCGGAAGATCGGCTTCGTCTTCCAGCACTTTCATCTTCTCGAGCGCGTGTCGGCGCTGCGCAACGTGATGCTGCCGCTCCTGTATGCCGACGACGACGTGCGCGACTGGGAGGCGCGTGCCGCGACGCTGCTCGACGCCGTGGGGCTGTCCGATCGCGCACATTACCTGCCGGGCGCGATGTCGGGTGGCGAGCGGCAGCGTGTCGCCA
>JBGTMW010000467.1:0-9054 GCA_041743365.1 Gemmatimonadaceae bacterium | reverse complement strand
CATCCCACCGCGACGCTCGGCGGTGCGCAGCTCGCAATCAACGCCCACAGCGATGTTCCGGAGGCGGCGTATCGGCTCATCGCCTTTCTCACGGCGCCGGAGCAGATGCTCGAGCGTGCAGAGGTGGTCGGTCAGTATCCGTCGCGCACGGCGCTCTTCGATGATCCCCGACTCGCTGCGGCGCTCGCGGTTCCGGTCGACCAGGTCCGGCTGGTGATCGAGAACGCGGAGCCTCGTCCGGTAACGCCGATCTACTCCCAGCTTTCGGAGCTCCTCCAGATCCAGCTGCACCGCGCGCTCACGCGCCAGACTACACCGGAGGCGGCGCTGTCCGCGGCCGCGCGGGAGATGAACGCGCTCATCGAGCGTACGCGCGTCCGCGAGCTCACGGCTCGAAGCCGGGCGCGGTGACGAGTACGACGAGCAGGGACGCCGTGCGCCCGGGGGCCGCTGCGCCAAGGCCGGAGCAGGCGGAGAAACGACTCGCGTGGCTCATGACCGCGCCGGCGATCATCACCATCCTGCTGATCGCGATCTTTCCGCTGTGCTGGACGGTGTGGGAATCGCTGCACGTCCACGATCTCCGGATGCCGTGGCTGGGGCGCCCGTTCGTCGGCGTCGATAACTATGCCGCGATCGCGACCGACGCGCGCTTCTGGGCATCGCTCGGCCACACCGCACTGTTCACCGTCGTCACCGTCGCGGCCGAGCTGGTGCTGGGGCTCATGCTGGCGCTCGGGATGAACCGTGCGATGCGCGGACGCGGGCTGTTTCGCGCGGCGGTTCTCGTTCCCTGGGCCATCCCGACGGTCGTGGCAGCGCTGATATGGCGGTTCATGTTCGATTCCCAGGCGGGGATAGCAAACGCCGTCCTGGTCGACGTCGGGATCATCGAGTCGCCCATCGTATGGTTCGTTCGTGCCACGACCGCGTGGGTACCTGTGATGCTCGCGGACATCTGGAAGACTACGCCCTTCGTCGCGCTGCTCCTGCTCGCGGGCCTCCAGAACATCGATCCCACGCTCTACGAGGCGGCCGCGATGGATGGCGCATCGCGGTGGCGGATGCTCCGCGATGTCACGCTTCCCATGCTTCGGCCCGCGATTCTCGTCGCCCTGATCTTCCGGACCCTCGATGGCTTCCGCGTCTTCGACCTTATCTATGTGCTCACGGGTGGCGGACCGGGGACATCCACCGAGCCGGTGGCGCTGCACACCTTCAATACCCTTCTCCAGAATCTTCAGTTCGGGTATGGCGCCGCGCTCTCGGTGATGGTGTTCGTGGTGACCTTCGCGCTCGCGCTCATCTACATCCGCGTGCTCGGCGCGGGCGACGATTCGGAGCGCGCATGAGCCAGCGCCGCGACATGACCGTCATCATCGTCACGCTCTCAGTGCTCGTCGTCGCGGGCGCATTTCCCCTGTACTGGATGGTCCTGGCGTCGTTCACCCCCGAGGCTGCGCTCTTCGGGGCGCCGTCGCTCTGGCCGCGCGACCTTACGCTCGAGCATTACCGCGCCCTCTTCCGCGACCGCGACTTCTGGGTGCCGATCCGCAACTCGCTGGTGGTCGCAGGCTCGACGACTGTCCTCTGTGTCACGGTCGGCGCGCTGGCAGCCTACGCACTCGCGCGCCTGCGATTCCGCTTCAAGCGAAGCATCCTCGCCTTCATTCTCGCGGTGACGACCTTTCCGCAGATCGCGATCGTGAGTCCGTTGTACATGCTCCTGCGATCCGTCGGCCTGATCGACAGCTATCCGGGGCTGATCCTCCCCTACGTGACCTTCGCAATGCCGCTGGCGATCTGGCTGCTGGTCGGATTCTTCCGGCAGATGCCGCGCGACCTCGAGGAGGCCGCGCTCGTGGATGGTGCGACACGCTGGCAGGGATTCGTGCGCATCATCGTGCCCCTCGCCGCGCCCGGCCTCGCGGCGACGGCCATCCTCGTGTTCCTCTATTGCTGGAACGAGTTCCTGTTCGCGCTCTCCTTCACCCTCGGCCCCGACAGACAGACAGTCCCTGTGGCGATCGCGCTCTTTCGCGGCCAGTACCAGGTGCCGTGGGGTCAGATCCTCGCCGCCGCGGTCGTCGCGACGGCGCCCGTCGCGCTCATCGTGCTGGCATTCCAGCGGCGGATCGTCCAGGGTCTCACCGCGGGAGCCGTGAAGGGCTGAGCTGCCAACGCCGGCTCCTGGCTCGTATGCGTCCGACGTTCGCAGCCTGAAGCTGGCCGGTGAAGCTCGCCGCTCGCGGCTAAAGGGCTATCTGGGCTGGCGGCTCGCCCTTGCAGCCCACTCCATCAGATATTCACCGTGCGCATCCCCGCCTCGGTGTACCGTCCCCCGGAAACCGACCCGCGCGGCAGGGTAGCATCGATCCGCCGGAGGTCCGCGGCGTTGAGCGCGACGTTCACCGCCTCCACGTTCTCCTCGAGCCGCGACCTCTTCTTCGTCCCGGGGATCGGAACGATGTCATCCCCCTGCGCGAGCACCCACGCGAGCGCGAGCTGCGCCGGTGTGCACGACTTTTCCCGCGCGAGCGTTTCGACTATCGTCACGAGATCGAGATTCTTCTGGAAATTGTCGCCCTGGAAGCGTGGTGAGTTGCGGCGGAAGTCATCCTCGGAAAGATCCCCGATGCGCTTGATCTGGCCCGTCAGGAGGCCGCGACCGAGCGGGCTGTAGGCGACGAAGCCGATCCCGAGCTCCCGGCAGGTGGCGAGAACATCGTCCTCTGGATCGCGCGTCCACAGCGAGTATTCGGTCTGCACCGCGCTGACGGGATGCACCGCGTTGGCCCGACGAATCGTCCCGGCCGCAGCCTCCGAGAGTCCGATGAAGCGGACCTTGCCCGCCTTCACCAGTTCCGCCATGGCACCTACGGTCTCCTCGATCGGCGTGGCCGGATCGACGCGGTGCTGGTAGTATAGGTCGATCGTCTCTACTCCCAGCCGGCGAAGCGAGGCATCACATGCCTGGCGAACGTACTCCGGACGCCCGTTGATGCTTCTGCGCGAGAAATCCGGGAGATCGCGGAAGATTCCGAACTTCGTCGCGATGATCACCCGATCCCGTTTACCGCGGATCGCGCGGCCGACCAGCTCCTCGTTCCTGAAGGGTCCGTACATGTCGGCGGTGTCGAGCATTGTCACACCGAGCTCGAGGGCGCGGTGGATCGTGGCGATCGATTCGCCCTCGTCTCCCGGTCCATAGAATTCGGACATCCCCATGCAGCCGAGTCCGAGCGCGGAACTTTCGAGTCCCTGGGAGCCGAGTCGGCGGCGTTGAATCGTTGGCATGCGGGTTTCCTCGGTTGAAGGGGCGCGGGTCCTCAATCCTGCAGACTGCGCGCCCGTTTCTGCAAGGCACGGATGCCGGCCCCTCCAATGGTTTTCCCGAGTGACCGCACCCCTCTGGCAGCAGTCCACACCGGTAGGCGTGCCCACTCCGCGCGCGACGCCTTTACCGATGACCAGCGACCATACCACTTGTTGACGTTTTCGCGACTTGCACCCGCGTTTCTCGCGCTGGGCCTGGCCTCGCAGATCGGCCGCGCCCAGACGTCGGTGACGCACGACACGGTCACCGAAGCTCGCACGCAGCGCGATGCCGGGCGCCTCGAGCCCGCCGCACGGCTGCTCCGCCCGTACGTCGCTGCGCATCCCGAACAGCCACAGGCCGCGCTTCTCCTTGGAGAAACGCTCTACTGGCTGAAGGATCGCGCTGGCGCCCGGAGGGTGTTCGAGTCCGCGATCGCTCGTCATCCATCGACCATCGAGCTCCGGCTCGCGTACGGCCGGATGCTCGTGGAGATCGGTGATGAGGCTCGCGCGAGAGAGCTGCTCGAGCCGCTCGTCGGCACGCGGGCCTCGCGTGGGCGCGCCGAGACCAGCCTGGGCATGGCAGCATACTGGGGCGGAGACCATTCCACGGCCAGGAGACTCTTCGGTGCGGCGCTCGCCGCCGACTCCGGCATCGACGAAGCACGTACCGCCCTCCGCGACATCCTGCGCACTGCAGCGCCCCGCGTCCAGATCGGCGCACGATCGCTGCGCGATGACCAGCCGCTGGACCGCACCAGCATGGAACTTCGGGTTGGCGTGCACGCTACGCCCCTCATGGGCATCTCCGCGCGTGTCGAGCCCATACGCTTCCAGCTCGACGGCGGGTCGACGTCCAGGCTCACGGTCATCGAAGGCGGTGTGGCAGGCTACATCCCCGCCGCGCGCACGGAGCTCGATCTCGCGGGAGGTACGGTTGCGCGCGATACCTCCTCCGCCTGGATCGGCCGCCTCGGTATCGGCCTGCGCGCCCGGGGAGGACTCACTCTTCGTGCGCGCGCCGAGCGATCGCAATATCTCAACACCATGGCGAGCATCTCGACCCCGATCATGGTGGAGACCTTCGGCACGTCTCTCGACTGGAGCCATCGGAGCGGGTGGCTCGCGCAGGCTTCGGCGTCACGCGATCTCTTCCCCGACGACAACAGTGTCTCGACGGGATACGTCTGGATCCTGGCGCCCATCGCTCGCACCGCTGCAACCGAGATGCACGTCGGCTACGCCTTCACCGCCCAGGGCGCCGAGGAGAGTCGCTACGCGATCGTGTCCGGCGGCGGCTCGGGTCCGGGCTTTCCGTCGACTACTGCCGGCGCGTACATCCCCTACTACACGCCGCTCGATCTCCGCTCGCATACCGCGCTCGCGAGCATCATACTTCGCCTGGGGACGCACCTGACCCTGCGAGGAGGCGGCGGGTACGGAGCCGCTCAGGAGATCGGCGAGTCGGTCGAGCGTCGCTCCGCGGGCCCCTTCCAGCCGCCGACCGATGTCATTGTGCGAGCGCCGCGGACGTTCTTCCCATGGAACGCACGCATGTCGGTTGACGCTGCCCTCGGCGAGTGGCTGACGCTCACCGCATCGGGCGAGTCGATGCGAACCGCCTACTATCGCGCATCCACCCTGCGTGTCGGTCTCACCCAGGCGTTCACGACGCCCTCGCTTCGACGTCTGGACAGGCGGTGACCAGCCCGGCAGTTGTCGCTGCACGGGCGGAGCGGGGGGCCGACCGCACCGCGGCAGAACCCCTTTCGACGAAGGACTCCGCGCTCTGGCGCCACCGCAGCGCCGCGCCCGTGCGCTTTCGACACCGGCTCATCCTCAGCGCGATCACCGGTGTCGGCATCGTCGCCGTGCTGCGGCTCGCCGACTGGTGGTTCCGCGGCGGTCATGTCGCGTCACCGCCACTGTTCATCCTTCTCTCGCTCGCATTCTGGTATGGCGTCGGTCGGATCGTCCTGGGCTGGGTGAACTACTCGGTGATCAGGGTCCCGGCACATCGCACCGCTCCACCGGGGAAAGGAGTGGCGATCTTCACCACCAGCTCGCCGGGAGAGCCGCTGTCGATGTTCGAGCGCACCCTCGCCGCATGTGCGCGTGTGAGCTATCCGCACACGACGTATCTTCTGGATGACACGCGCGACCCCCGCTTCAGGGAAGTCGCAGAGCGAAACGGAGCAGTGTGGCTCGAGCTCGTGGGCATTCCGGGTGCCAAGGCGGGGAAGATCAACCGCGCGCTGTCGCTCACCAAAGAGGAGTTCGTCCTCGTGCTCGACCCCGATCACATTCCCTTTCCGGAGTTTCTCGACCGCGTGCTTGGGCAGTTCGACAACGAGAAGGTCGGCTTCGTGCAGGTACCGCAGGCGTACTACAACCAGGATCGGTCGTTTACGGCGGCTGGTGCGGCCGAGCAGACTTACGCCTTCTACGGCCCCGGTCAGATGGGGCTGTACGGACACGGAGCGTGCGTCGCGATCGGCGCGAACTGCACCTTTCGCCGCGCCGCGCTCGACTCGGTCGGCGGGCACGGGGTGGGGCTGGCCGAGGATCTCGTCACCGCGATCAGGCTGCACGGCGCGGGGTGGCGGTCGGTGTACGTCCCCGAGGTGCTCAGTCGCGGCCTCGTGCCCGAGGACATCGGCTCGTTCTATCGGCAGCAGCTCAAGTGGGCCCGCGGCGTGTACGAGGTCGCATTCACCGAGCTTCCGCGCCTCTTCGGCCGGCTGCGATGGCGTCAGCGGCTCTCGTATCTGACCATAGGCACCTACTACCTCTGCGGTCTCACAACGTTCGTGTTCCTGACGATGCCATACCTGTATCTGTGGACGGGCGTTCAGCCCGCGACGATGCAGTTCGCGGAGTTTCTGGCAGCCGGCTTTCCGGTCGCGCTGATCGGGGTGATGATGTACATGGCCGTGCAGCGATGGCTTTGCGATCCGGCTACCGAGCGCGGTACACACTGGCGTGGATTCGTGCTCAAGGTGGCGTGCTGGCCCGTGTACGCGGCCGGAACGCTGCTCGCCATCGTACGCGCCGACATCCCGTACATCCCCACAGCCAAGGAAGCGGTGCGCGGGCGCTTCCTGCGGCTCGCGTGGCCGCAGCTCCTGCTCGTGGCGCTATACCTGATCACCCTCGCGCGCGTGCTGTACGTGCGCACGCTCCAGACGAGCGAGGGATCGCTCGCACTGACGAGCCAGGCCGTGTGGGGGATGATGCTCTTCGCCACAATCCCGCTGATCGCGGCGATGGGCGGCATCCGCGCAGCATGGGACGCTCGCCGGCCTCGGCCGGGCGCACCATGGGATGACGTGGACATCACGATGATCGGGGGCCGGGAGCGATGAGGCGCCGCCACAGGCTCGGGATGACCGCCGCGTTCGTCGGAAGCGCAGTTCTCGCCGTGCTTGTCCTCACGGCGGTGGGCACCCGGGCCGCGGGACCGCTGTCCACGATGTTCGGGTGGCTCGGCGCTGCAACCGGATCGATCGAGCACCGGTTGCGCAGTAGGGTGGTGGGGCAGAGTCGCGCGGATTCACTTCGCTGGCTCGAACCATATCGCACCGACCCCGCCCGACTCCAGCATCCGGATCGCGTGCTGCTCGGCGCGTACGACGGCGCAATACCGCGTACGCTTGACGGCGTGATCACGCTGGAGATGAGCGTCGGGACGACGTTCCCCCTCGTCCAGATCTACTCGGCCTGGGGCGACAAGCCCGACCAGCGGTTCCCGCTCGGGCTCGTCACGGCCATAGCGGACATTGGATCGATCGCGGTGGTGACATGGGAGCCATGGCTCGTCGACTTCGAGAACAGCCTCCACCCCGGAATCGCGCTGCGCAACGACCGCGATAGTCATGGGCTCGCCGCGATCGCACGCGGGGAGTACGATTTCTACATCGACGAATGGGCTGCGGAAGCCACGCGATTCGGCCGCCCGCTGCTGCTGCGCTTCGCCCACGAGATGAACGACCCCTATCGATACCCCTGGGGTCCCCAGAACAACACCAAGGAGGAATACATTGCCGCGTGGCGGCGCGTGGTGAACCGCTTCCGCGTCGCCGGTGCACGGAACGTCATCTGGGTATGGTCGCCGCACGTAGCGTACGACTACTGGGATCTCTACTATCCCGGCGACGCGCACGTGGACTGGGTCGCGACCGGGGTGCTCAACTACGGCCCGATCGCGCAGTGGTCGCGCTGGTGGAGCTTCGACGAGATCTTCGGCGCGAAGTACGAGCGCCTCGCTTCCTTCGGGAAGCCGGTGATGCTCGCCGAGCTCGGCTCGCTGGCAGTGGGCGGTGATCGTGCAGCGTGGTATGCCGAGACGCTGGACTCGCTGCCGCGGAAGTATCCCGCGGTTCGCTCCGTTCTGTTCTTCAATGCCGGTGACGATCAGACGGTCTCCGCGCAGAAGCTGGACTGGCGCATCGAGACCGACTCGGCGGTCGCGGCCGTGGTGCGTCGGGCGATAGGCGGATGGCCCGCGGGTGCAGCTGCGGCAATGCCGGACTCGGTTATTCCACGATAGGCCGAGCCCCTCGCGTCGGAGCCGACGGTCCCCACTTCATCGCGGGGACGTGTCCGGCTGTGTCTTCCCGCCCTCGATGCCCCGCGACCATGCTTCGAGCACATCACCCGGACTCACCTCCGGCGGTTGCACCGTGAAGAGGGTATCGGCGGCACCGGGCAAGGGTTCTACGGCTTACTCGGCATCGCCGCGAGAACGCGCCGCACGGCCCAGGAGACGAGATCGGGATCCTCTCTCATGACTGCATGGGTCGTGTGATTGGAAATCACCAGCATCCCTCGCGGAGACGCCAGGGCCCACTCCTGTAACAACCTGATCCGGTGGCGCACATCGACCTGAAAAAGCGCGTGCGGATCATAGGGCAATTGCATGGCGGGCAGCGGGAGGTACTTCGCGGCAACGATCACGACGACGGGCACATCGGGAACGGGACGAAGGTCGCGATCTGCCGGATCGAGATCCATCAGGCGGCGATAGACCTCGAATTCCGCGCGCGCTGGTGGTGTCGCCCGCTCGAAGAGTGAAGCAAAGCCTGACCAGGCCGCATCGTAGCCCGCGCGCCCCGCTCCGATCGCATCGAACGGGGCAAGGTTCTCGGCCCGTGATTGCGTGACGATCGGACCCGGATCGACGAATACGAGCCCTGCCACGTCGCGTGGATGATATCCAGCGAAATACCGGGCGAGGATCCCGCCCCAGGAGTAGCCCACCAGCACGTACGGGGGCTCCGCGCCAATCTGCTGCAACAACCGGCGAAGTCTGTTCACGGCGTGCTGCGGCGTGGGCGTCGCGCTGTCCCACTCTGAGCGACCGAGGCCTGCGCGATCGTATGCGATCACGGGCGCAACGGCTGCCAGCTCCGGAAGGAGGCCGCGCCATGACTCCAGGGAATTCGCTGCTCCGGCCTCGAAGACCACGACAGGACCTCCTTCGCGGCGCTTGTCGAGCCCCAGAACCTGCACGCGTACCGCGCGCCCGTCGAGCGTGACCAGCTCGACCCCCGGCAGGGCGCCGGCCAGCTGGGCCTGCGCGCTCGCGCCAACAAATGCCCACGGGACTATCGCGCGACCCACCAGCCGACGCATGCACAGCATGAGCACACCCCCGGACACCGTGACTGGGCCAACATGCGACGGGACGTGCCGTTGCACAACCTGATGATCGGCTGTCCTATCCGTCATCAACGC
>JBGTMW010000466.1:0-2782 GCA_041743365.1 Gemmatimonadaceae bacterium | reverse complement strand
GCGTGCCGCCCTCGAGTGGACGAGCGGCCCCAGGCAAGCCGGTCGCTTTGAGGATGGTGCGGCCATCAACCGGCTTGCCGATCAGATTCGGCGCGCCGCCACCGGCGGCCCCGCGCTGGTCGACACGCTCCATGATCCATCGAGCGCGACCAGGTTCGTCGATGCCGTGCGCCGCCAGCTGCTCGAGGATGCGCGTATCGGCGAGAGCGACCTCCGGGCCGACGAGCTGTCAACGATCCTCATTGGACTGGACGCGGCAACGGAGCAGCTCGCCCTCAGGCCGCCCCCACCGGCACTCGCGGACGCGCGTCCGACTCGCGGCGCGGAGCTGGTCGTGGAGGTGGCACACGACATCCGCTCGCCGTTGACGTCGATTCTCTTTCTGGTCGAGACACTTCGGAACGGTCACAGCGGCCCAATCAACGCGATTCAGGAGCGGCAGCTCGCGCTGGTCTACAGTGCTGCCTTCGGATTGAGCGCGGTCGCGAGCGACATCGTGGATCTCGCCCGAGGCAATGACCGGCTCATCGATCGCTCGCCGGTCGCGTTCTCGGTTCGCGAGGTCTTCCAGTCGGTGAGTGACATTCTGATGCCGATGGTCGAGGAAAAGGGTCTCGTGATTCGCATCGTACCCCCGGCGGTGGATTTCCTCGTTGGGCACCCGGCCTCACTGAACCGTGTCCTCCTCAATCTCGCGACGAACGCGGTGAAGTTCACACGACAGGGATTCGTCGAGCTGGCGGCCACGCAGCTCTCGTCGACTCGCGTCGAGTTCTCGGTCCGCGACAGCGGACCGGGAATTCCACGCGAGGTGCTCGGTCAGCTGTTCGAGCCGATCCGCGGAAATGCCGCCGGGACCAAGTGCTTCTCCAGCGCCGGTCTGGGCCTCGCGATCTGCGCCAGACTGGTATCCGGGATGAATGGTGAACTGGGCGTCGTTACCGGCGAGGATACCGGAACCCGTTTCGCCTTCGAGCTCGACCTCCCGCCCGCACCGAGGTTGTGATCACCCCCCAAACGACGTGGGGCCCTTGTCCGCAGTCGCCGGGCGGGGCGTTCGACCCGCACGCGTAGGTCACGAGATTGGCGCATTATCGGATTTCGAGCGGATGCGAAAAGGGGTGGGCTTGACGGCCCACCCCCTTCGCACAATCCGTTTGCAGGATCAGTAGGCTACCAGATATGTCGAGAAATGATTCGTTCGGAACGTGACCGCACGACCTCTTCGGTCATCTCTTCCGGCCATTCGCTCGACCAGGCGGGTACCTCCGTTCTCGACATACCACGCCGTCGCCGGGGTGGGCGGCCAGTGCTGGCGCTTGCAGCGATCGTAGCTTATCGTGATGACCACGGGAGCCGCGAAACGGTAGTGCTCGCCACCGTTCGCGGACAACTCGAGCTTTACCTCCTGCCCGGCCGGCGCGTGCAGCGTGAACTGCGTCGCGGTGGTCAGGACCCCGGGGGGAATGGTCAGGCGGTGCCCGGCAACGCTGATCGATCCACCGTTCGGACCGATCGTCCCGTCGGCGCGGTAACTCCGCGCCGTGGGGCAGACGGCGACCAGCGTTGCGTTGTTATCGAAGGGCTCGGCACTCCGGGACGTCTTCGGAGCAAGTGGGGGCGCGGTGGGCGAGGTAGTGGAGTCGCACGCCGCGAGGAAGATCAGGACGAACGGAATGACAGCGGTTGCACTGCGGAAGCGGGACCGATGCATGATACCTCGCTGATCGGTTACGCATGTTCGACTCGGCGGAGGATCATGAGGCAACGCCCCACGCTGACGCAGGCGAAATGCAATGCATCAATAGTGGACGTCCCGGAAAACACTGACACTTGACGGCGACGTTCTGACCGAGGAGGATCTTTGTCCATGCTCGACCCACGCGGCCGGCTCGAAGAAGGATTGCGCTACCAGCGGCTCGGTATGCTCGACGAGGCCCTCGCGAACTATCGCGTCGCGATCGATGAGGCGAGCGATCCCGAGGTCCTGAGTGAAGGCTATTGCCGCGAAGCTCTCGCCTACCGGGCTGGATGCCGATGGGATGAAGCCATCCACTCGGCGCGCCGTAGCGCGACCGTCGCTCTGGCGGCGCGTCTCGACGAGAAATACGCGCAAGCGCTGAATGCCGAAGCCATCGTGCATCAGGAACGCGGCGCATTCGACGCGGCGATGACGATATTCGAGATCATCGTGCGGATGAGGGTGAGCGACAAGCTTTGCGGAATCACGTTTCAGAACATGGGTGCGATCGCGGCGCAGCGCGCGGACCTCGATACGGCGCGTAAGCACTTCCGCGAATCCCAGCGCTGTTTCGCCCGCGCCGATTATCCGTGGGGCGAAGCGCTGGCCATGAACAATCAGGCCGCCGCGGCCCTCGATGCGGGACATCTCAAGGAGGCCGAGGTCATTGCGGGCCATGCTGTCGTTGCGGCCAAGAAAGTCGGCGATCTCGAGATTCTCGGAGGCGCCATGCTCAACCTCGCGGAGGCCATCGCCCCCCAGCGACGCCTTGACCAGGCTGAGACGCTCGCTCTCGATGCCCTTCGCTATTTCGAGATCGAGGAGAACGATCTCCGGCGCGCGCAGTGCTATAGGGTGCTGGGCGACATCAAGGTGCTCCAGGGCTGCCGCGACGACGCCGTGGGACTCTATTCCCGGGCCGTCGGTCTGGCCCGGGGCGTCGGCTCCGAGCGCGAGGTGTCTCGAATCAGCGACGCAATGGAGCTCCTGGCGGCGAGCGCATAGCGCTGGACCCACGTGCGTGCCGGCCGCGCGGTCGGG
>JBGTMW010000465.1:0-3523 GCA_041743365.1 Gemmatimonadaceae bacterium | reverse complement strand
CCAGCGTCGCTCCGGTATACCTCGCCATCACACCGGGAACAGCATCTCCCGATACTTCGGCAACGGCCACAGCTCGTCGGATACGCGCAGCTCGAGCGTGTCGCAGATCTCGCGCACACCAGCCATCGCCGCGGCGCCCTCGGAAGTGAGCAGCCTGCCGCACTTCTCGAGATCGTCGTGAGCTGCTTCGGCACGCTCGATCGCCTTGACCAGCACGGCGCGGCGGCTCTGCAGCTCCTCGATGAGCGTTCCGATCTCGTTGGCGGCATCTACCTGCGGTATTGTCTTGATCCCCGCCGACTTCGCCTGCGACGCTGCCTGCGCAAGCTGACCCATCCAGTTGAAGGCTGCCGGAATGATCATCGTATCGGTGATCTGATGGAGGGTGTGCAGCTCGATCAGCATGTCCTTCACGTAGCGCTCCAGCCGCACGTGATACCGCGACTCCAGCTCCTCCCTGGTGAACACGCCCTGCGTCGTCAGCATCTCACGCGACTGCCCCGTCACGAGCTGGGCGAGCGCTTCCGGAGTCCTGCTCAGGTTGGGAAGTCCGCGCTTTGCCGCCTCCTTCACCCACGCCGCGGAATAGTTGTTTCCCTCGAATCGAACCGGCGTCGATTCACGGAACGCCTCGCGAACGACCTTGAGCACCGCATCGTCCACGACGGTCGTCGTCTTGAGCTCTTCCCTGAGCTGGGAGGTGATCTCGCCGATCGCATCGGCCACGGCCGCGTGAAGCAAAGTCACGGGAAACGCGATCGACTGCGAGGCCCCCACGGCGCGGAACTCGAACTTGTTCCCGGTGAAGGCGAAGGGAGACGTCCTGTTGCGATCGGTGTTGTCCTTCTCGATATCGGGCAGCTTCGCCACGCCGAGCTTGATGAGCTCCTGCTCCGCGCCGCGCCTTGCTTCCTTCCCCTCGATGATGTTCTCGATGAGCTGCGTGAGCATGGTTCCCATGAACACCGAGATGATCGCGGGAGGCGCCTCGTTGGCGCCGAGGCGATGCTCGTTTCCGGAGATGCCGATGCCCGCACGAAGGAGTCCTGCGTGCTTGTGCACCGCTTTCAGTACCGCCGCCAGGAAGACGAGGAAGCGGACGTTCTGGTGTGGCGTCGTACCAGGCTTGAGCAGGTTGAGTCCATCCAGCTCGTTGTCCGCGGCAATCGCCATCGACCAGTTGCAGTGCTTCCCGGAGCCGTTGATCCCGGCGAACGGCTTCTCGTGAAGCAGCGCCTGCAGGCCGTGACGAAGAGCGACGCGCTTGAGCGTGGACATCACCAGCTGGTTGTGGTCGACGGCCAGATCAGTCTCCTCGTAGCGCGGCGCCATCTCGAACTGACAGGGGGCAACCTCGTTGTGGCGCGTCATGATCGGGACGCCGAGCTTGTAGAGCTCCTGCTCGACCTCGGCGATGCACGCCTGCACACGCTCGGGGATTCCACCGAAGTAGTGATCCTCGAGCTGCTGACCGCGCGGCGGCGGTGCACCCACCAGCGTCCGGCCCGACATGAGCAGGTCGGGCCGCTGCGCGAAGTGGCCGCGATCGATGATGAAGTATTCCTGCTCCGGCCCTAGGTTCGTGTTGACGCGCTGGACTCCCCTGTCTCCAATGAGCGTCAGCAGCTCGATGGCACGCTCGGACAGGGCGTCCGAGCTGCGCAGCAGTGGTGCCACCTCATCGAGCGCTTCACCGTTGTAGCCGATGAACACCGAGGGGATGCACAGCGTCTTCACGCCGCCCGCTTCATGGATGAAGACGGCGCTCGACGGGTTCCACGCCGTGTAGCCGCGCGCCTCCCACGTCGCCCTGAGGCCGCCGGAGGGAAAGCTCGACGCGTCGGGCTCGCTCTGAATCAGCTGCGCGGCGGAGAAGGCCTCGATCGCCTGGCCGTTTTCGTCGAAGGAGAGAAACGCGTCGTGCTTCTCGGCCGTGAGCCCGGTCTGCGGCTGGAACCAGTGCGTGAAGTGGGTGGCACCCCGGCCGGTCGCCCATTCCTTGATGACCTGCGCGACCGCGGGTGCGATGGCGGCGTCGAGCTTCCTCCCGAGCCGGATCGACGCGACGAGGTTGTCGTAGACGTATCGTGGGAGCTTGTCGCGCATCTGTCGCGCGCCAAAAGTGTTGCAGCCGAAGTAGGAGGATGTCGCGTGCGACCGTCCGTTGGTTTCCGGGTGGAATCCTGCGGCGGGGGTTGGGCGGGGTCTCGCGACGATATCCTGGATCGCGGCGCGGCGGGAGCTCGACGTGGGGGCGGCCATTTGCGAAACGTATCTCCTGAGATGGTGGGGGCGATCGTGGATGAGCTGGTGATATCGAGAACGTGCATTTTGCGCACGTCGAAAACTCCATTTTGCCAGTTTGGGACATGGGAACATAGGAAATCGCCCTTGATAGTGCAACTTTTGCATTTCTGGAGGATAACTTGCGCGGCTTGGCGTCTTCCAGAGGCGAACCACGGCAGACCTCGCTCTGGACAG
The DNA here is from genome assembly GCA_041743365.1 of Gemmatimonadaceae bacterium. GTDB lineage: Bacteria > Gemmatimonadota > Gemmatimonadetes > Gemmatimonadales > Gemmatimonadaceae > JANPKQ01. The sequence goes on along the minus strand of JBGTMW010000465.1, from coordinate 1,042 downwards.
CGGGCGGCGCAGGTCCGATATGGGGCTGTCCTGACCGAGGAGCGCCATGGCGTCAAAACCCCCAGCCCCTGCACCTGAAGCCGTCTCGGGACTCGCCGCATGGTCGGTGAGCGCCATGCCGGCTCCCCCGATGCCAAAGGGGCTCGCGTGGGCCGGGGTCGTGGGGCCCGGAATCATCGTCCTGGGTCTCTCGATCGGAAGCGGGGAGTTCCTGCTGGGGCCGGCGGGGTTCGTCAAGCACGGGCTCACCCTTCTCTGGGTGACCAGTGTCGCCGTCTTTCTCCAGACGGTGTTCAACACCGAGGTGATGCGGTACACCCTCGCCACCGGTGAGCCGGCGTTCACGGGGTTCATGCGGACGCGGCCGAGCTCGAGCTTCTGGGCCTGGTTCTACTCGATCCTCTACTTCCTGCAGTCCGGATGGCCCGCATGGGCGGCAAACGCGGCGGGGGCGATCTACTTTCTCTTCGCGCGGCGGCTTGCCGGACCCGCGGACGCAGGGATCGTCTACGCCATCGGCGTCGGGACATTCCTGGCCACGGTCATGGTGCTTCTCGTCGGCCGCCGAATTGAACGGACTCTCGAGCTGCTCAACTGGGTGCTCGTAGTCTGCATCCTCGGCGGGTTCGTGATCCTCGCGCTCATCTTCGTCCCGGGCGGAACCTGGCTGGCGGCCGGTGCCGGTTTCGCGGGCTACGACATCGCGACCCATCGATTCAACTTCCTGCCATCAGGGACGGACTTCTTCCTGCTCGGAGCCTTCGCCGCGTACTCGGGCGCCGGCGGCGTAAGCAACATCACGCTCGCCAACTGGGCGCGCGACAAGGGCTACGGGATGGGCAAGGTCGCCGGCTACATCCCGGCGGCGATCGGCGGCCAGAAGGTTCACCTGGCGCACACCGGATTCTCCTTCCCCCTCGATGAGGAATCGATGTCGCGGTGGCGTGGGTGGTGGCGCATCGTCCGCGCGGATCAGTGGGGGATCTTCTTCGTCGGGGCGCTCTTGGGGATGGCGCTCCCGGCGCTGCTGTACGTCACCTTC
>JBGTMW010000464.1:0-6237 GCA_041743365.1 Gemmatimonadaceae bacterium | reverse complement strand
AGGCCGCGCGCGTGAGCGGCGTGGTCGCTGCCAGTCGCATGGCGATAGGCGCCGTGGACGCCGCGCTGAACTCCGCTCGGGACACGGCGCAGGGGCACGCTGCCGCCGCCGAGGAAGTCGCGGCGTCGACCCAGCAGACATCAGCAACAGCCGAAGAGCTGGCCGCGACCGCCGAAGCCCTCCGGGAGGGCTCGGCGAGGGTGAGGGAGCTCGTGCTCGAGTTCAAGACTTGATGGAGGTCTTCCGGTTGAGAGCGTGTGAAGACGGCCCGGCAGCATCGCGTGATGCCGTTGGCTCCAGCAGCTGCCTTTCAGCTTCGAAGCTTCGAAGCCTCGAGCCGCTCGCGGCTCGAGGGCAGGGCTGCAAGGGCGAGCCGCCAGCCCAGATAGCCGTTTAGCCGCGAGCGGCGAGCTTCAGCCGGGAGCAGAGGCGGACGACGTTTGTGCCCGCGACGCGTAATGTTGGGAACCTGTCCGTAGCTGTTCCGCCTTTCACCTTCCTGCAGGCTGGCGGCTGTGGGCTGAGCAGCTATCCGGGCTAACGGCTCGCCTTTGCAGCCGTGAGCCGAGTCGCGAGCGGCTTCGCGGCTCGCGGCCGGGCGCTGTCGGCTCATGACGCCCCGGCCGCAGTTCTTACACAGTGTCAAGCTACCGGCTGCGAACGACGACAGGCCCAGGCGCACAAACTCGGCAGCCCCCGCTCACTCGGGTGTCAGGGCGCCCTTTCCCCCGGAGCTGTCATCCGGGTCGGGTTCAGCGCCTCGTCGAGCTCCTCCCGCGTCATGAGGCCGCGCTCGCAGACTATGTCGTACACCCCGCGCCTCGTGTTGAGAGCCTCGAGGGCGATCGCCGTCGAGGTCTCGTAGCCGAGCACCGGGACCAGCGCGGTGACGATTCCCACGGAGTTCTCGACGAACCAGCGCATCCGCTCGGGATTCGCGGTAATGCCATCGATGCAGCGCTCGCGCAGGACGATGCACGCGTTCTTCATTGAATCGATTCCGCGCAGCAGCCGGAACGCGATGATCGGCTCGAACACGTTGAGCTGAAGCTGCCCGGCCTCCGCCGCGAGCGTCACCGTGACGTCGCCGCCGATGATGTCGAAGCACACCTGGTTCACGACTTCGGGAATTACCGGGTTGACCTTCCCCGGCATGATCGATGACCCGGGCTGCATGCGCGGAAGGTTGATCTCTCCCAGTCCCGCGCGCGGGCCGGAGCTCAGCAGCCGGAGATCGTTGCATATCTTCGAGACCTTCACGGCGCACCGCTTCAGCACTCCCGAGAGCTGGACGAACGCTCCAGTATCGGACGTCGCCTCGACGAGGTCGGGCGCAGTGATGAGGGAGAGGCCCGTGATCTCGGACAGGTGGTGCCTCACCCGCTCGGCGTAACCAGCCGCCGCGGTGATTCCGGTCCCGATCGCCGTCGCGCCCATGTTGATCTCGCGAATCAGCGCCTGGGTCTCGCCGAGCCGGTCCACGTCCTCGAGGATCGTGTGTCCGAACGCGCTGAACTCCTGGCCAAGGGTCATTGGCACGGCATCCTGGAGCTGGGTGCGCCCCATCTTGAGCATTGTGCGGAACTCCTCGCCCTTGCGCAGGAACGCCTCGGCAAGCTCGCGCTCCGCGACGCGCAGCGACTCGATGGCGGTGTGCAGCGCGACCTTCACGGCCGTGGGATAGACGTCGTTGGTGGACTGACTGAGGTTGACGTCGTTGTTCGGATGAATCACGTCGTAGTCCCCGCGCTTCCTGCCGAGGAGCTCGAGGGCGCGGTTGGCGATCACCTCGTTGGCGTTCATGTTGGTGGAGGTGCCCGCGCCTCCCTGGAGCATGTCCACCAGGAAATGCTCGTGGTGCCGGCCGGCGCGGACCTCGCGCGCTGCGCGGACGATTGGATCGGCGGTTGCCGGCGCGAGCAGGCCGAGATCGGAGTTGGCCAGCGCGGCCGCTTCCTTCACCGCCGCGAGCGCCTGGATGAGCGCGGGGAAATCGCGCAGCGCGACGTTGGTGATCGGGAAGTTCTCGAGCGCGCGCATGGTCTGGATGCCATAGAGCGCGTCATCGGGAACCGTCCGCTCGCCGAGGAGGTCATGCTCGACTCGCGTGCGTCCGCCGCCGAACCCGAGCGTCCGTCCGCGCCCCACGAGAGTCGCGTCCACCGCCTTCAGCCGATGCGAGATGGCGCGTGCGGCGCGGGTGACGAGCCCGGCATAAAGCGTGGGGCGCTCCCTTATGATCTCCTGCAGCTCGGGGAGCTGGAGGAGGAGCGCGTTGGTTCGCTCGAGTGTCCGTGCGCTGGTCCCGTGGCTCGAGTCATCGAGCAGAAGTCCCTCGCCGATTGCCTGCCCGCCCCCGAAGGTCGCGATGCGAACCGGCGCACCGCCCGAGAGCTTCTCGATCGCAACGGCGCCGTCGATGATCAGGGCGAAGTGCTGCCGGGCAGCGCCCTCCTGGAAGAGCAGCTCGTCGCACTCGTAGGTGACGGGCTTGACGCGCGAAGAGAGGTAGTGATAGTCACCGTCGGTAATCCCGGTGAGGAACTCGATCTCGCGGAGCTGGGCGCGAATCGAGGCGGGCGAGGCGTTTGGCATGGAGGAAGCTACCGCTCCCCAGCGTGGGGCTCAACAGCCGGCGGGTACCGGCATCCCGACGGATCGAAACAAAACACCGCCGTCCGGCCTATTAATGAACGTGACCCACATCCCCCTCCGACGCCGCGCGCGCATTCCGGCCGTATTCGCGCTCCTCGCCGTCGCTGGCTGCGGCGCAGAGGAAGCAGTCCGCGGTATGCTCGAGGCAACGAGAACCCCACACGAGCAGTATTCCGAGCGCCTCAAGGCTGCCGGCCTCGACTCGACCGCCCTGGGACGCGACTGGCTGCGCGCGGCGGAGCGCTCCGTCCTGGAGCCAGTCGCGGTAACTCTTCCCTTCCGCGAGACGGGCTACCTCCCTCCCGCGGAGGCCTCGGCCATTGCCTATCGGTTCAGTATGCGTCGCGGACAGAAGCTCGCGGTGCGGATCGACGTTGCCGACTCCGCCGGGGCGAAATTGTTCGTGGACATCTACCTGGACCCGGCGGACTCCACCCGGCCGCTGGACCGCGTGGAGAGTGCCGATGTTGACGAGAGGCTGGTGGAATACGAAGCGAGGCGTGACGGGGACTATCTGCTGCGCATTCAGCCGGAACTGCTCAGGGGCGGCCGATACACGCTGACGCTGGAAAGCGGCCCTTCGCTCGCTTTTCCGGTTTCGGGTCGGGACAGTCGCGCCGCCCAGAGCTTCTTCGGCGCGGCGCGGGATGGGGGGCGCCGGAACCACCACGGAATCGACATCTTTGCGCCGCGCGGCACGCCGGTACTCGCTGCCTCCAACGGGATCGTCAGAAACGTCGGAACGAGCAACCTCGGCGGAAAGGTGGTGTGGCTCTCCGACCCTGGTCGCGGCCAGTCGTTGTACTACGCGCACCTCGACAGCCAGATCGTGCGTACCGGCGCACTGGTGAAGGTCGGAGACACGCTCGGCCTGGTCGGCAATACGGGCAACGCGCGATCGACTCCGCCCCACCTGCACTTCGGTATCTATCGCCGCGGAGAAGGTCCGGTCGATCCGTACCCCTTCGTCCAGCGACAGCTCGACCAGCCCTCGCCCGTGGTCGCGAAGCTCGATGAGCTGGGTGAGTGGGTGCGGACCTCGGCCGCCTCGGTGACATTGCGTGAGCGGCCCCAGGATGCAGCCGAGGTCATTGCGCGGCTGCCGCGCCACACGGTCGTGCGCATCGAGAGCGCCAGCGGGGCGTGGTATCGGGCGCGTCTTCCGGATGGTGCCAGCGGCTGGATCTCCGCGCGGTTCGCCGAGCCCGCGGAGCGGCCGCTGCGAACCGAACGGCGCTCAGCGATCGTGACCGTCCGCGAGAGCCCGGGCCCCACTTCGGCGGAGATGGAGATCGTGGCCGCCGGTACCGGCGTGCCCGTGCTCGGTCGATTCGCGGATTACCTCTTCGTGCAGACGCCCGAGGGCCGCACAGGCTGGATGTCGGCCGCGGATGCTGGACGGTAGGGTCGGTCAGGCTCCCGTTGTGGTCGCCTGCCGACGGGCATCGGCGTGGGGCAGGAAGGACCGAAATCGGCCGCGGATTAACGCGGACAACGCGGATGACATCAGTGCGCTTCCTGGTTCATCTCTGCGGGCCGCGGGGTGCATCGTAACAGCCGCGGCTTCTCCGCTAGACCCGCGCGGGTTGAACTCGCTTTCCGGCAGGTCCGCTGTAGCGGGGGGCGACATCAGTGCCGCCTCGTGGAAGGAGCGGCTACCGTGCTGACTCAGCCTCCGACCGGAGACGCTGTCGGCTGAGCGATCGTCTTCCTGTTCTCGCTCTTTTCTTTATTGTTGCTGTTGTTGTTGCTTCTGTTGTTGCTCCTGTTGTCGCTCTTGTCGTTTGCTCTTGTCCAGTTGTTGCTGTTGCTGCTTTTTCTGCTGTTTGTCGTTTCCTTTTCAGTGTCCGCGTCAATCCGCGTTAATCCGCGGCCAGTTCGCTTTTCACGAACGTCCCTCCGCACCGAACCTCGGTGCCCTAGCCGCTCCTAGATCGCCGCCAGAGACCCGACTCCCACCGGCGACAATCGCTCCGCGGCTACAGCCGGTTCGGCCTCCAATTCAGCCACTTCGTCAGGCGGCGCCGGGTCGGCCGGTATCGCGGACGACCCAGGGTCATCGAGACGAACCGCGGCCACCAGTGTCGACAACCGATCGGCCGCGGCCGCGAGCGAGCCTGCTGCCGCCGCAATCTCCTGGGTGGCGGCGCTCTGCTCCTGCGACGAGGCCGCGACTTCCTGCATCGCGGCAGCGAAGGATTCCGTGCCGCGAGCCAGGGCATCCAGCCGACCGGTGGTCTCCGTCACCACGGAGTTCATGGTGGTGGCGGCACGGTCGATCTCCGAGGTCCAGGACTCCGTGTCGATCACGGCCTGCTCGACCTGGGTGAACGACTCCAGTCCGAGGCGAGTCAGATCGCGAACACTGTTCACGACCGCGGCCGACCGGGCGCTGGCGACTCGTGACTTCTCGATCCGCTGGAGAACGTCCAGAACCAGCTTCTCTGTTCGCTCGGCGGCTTCGGATGAGCTCGCGGAGAGCCGGCGAACCTCGCTCGCCACGACGGCGAAGCCCTCGCCCTGATCGCCGGCACGGGCTGCTTCCATCGCCGCGTTCAGGGCGAGGAGTTTCGACTGGCGGGCCATCTTCTGCACGAGGGTGACGAACGCCTTGATCTCTTCCGAGGCCGCGGCCAGGGCTTCGACCGATGCCGCACTCGACTGCACTTCCTCGACGAGAGCATCGAGCTCGACGGCGCTCGCGTCGAAACGGGCGCGATTCTCACGGGCCAGGTCGCGGAGGAGCAGGTTCCGCTCGACGCCGTGGTGAGCGCCGCTGGAAAGCTCCGCGGAAAGGCTCACTAGACGCGCGGCATCGCTGGCCATCTCCTGGATCGTCTCGGCCATGTCGCTGGACTGGGTGCTGAGGTCCCCCGCGGTATCGGCCATCTGCTGCGCCGCCGAGGCCATGTGCTCGGCGCCCCCGTTGATCTCCGTGGCCATTGTCGCCGTTTCGTGCGCGGCTCCCCTGATCGCGAGCGTGAGCCGGCGGAGCTCGCCGATCATGCGGCCGGTGGCCCTGCTTAGCCGGCCGATCTCGTCATCGGCGTCGGATGCATCGACTCGAATGGAGAAATCCCCGGCCGCGACCGACTCGGCGGCAGCCGCCAACGCCGCAGCCGGTCGCGAGATCCTGCGGGCCATGAAGACGTTGGCCAGCGCGAGTGATCCGAGGAGCGCGAGAAACAGGAGGGTCGCGATGGCGCCAAGCCAGATCGTTGCTTCGCGGAGCTGCGCGGCGATCACCGTCTCGCTCATGTGCGCCACCACCCGCCAGCTTCCGTTGTTCGACGCTCTGAGGGCACCGCGCCGACGATCGGTCTCGGTGTCATAGTCGAGCAGCGCATCTCCGCGCGCGGAGCGGATCGTGGCGAAGCCGGGAAAGGGTCGCAGGCCGCTCGAGTCCGTGGAGCTCGCGATCACGTTGCCGTCCTCATCGACCAGATCCAGCCGAACGTTGCTTCCTGCGGCGGCGCGAGTGATCGCCTGCTGAATCGGCGCGAGTCCGTAGACGACCTTCAGGACGCCGACGGGTGCGTCGCCATCGCGCTCCCGCACGGCTGCCGACACGGAGATGGAGAC